>CAYPHN010000298.1:2629-4321 GCA_964410265.1 uncultured Flavobacteriaceae bacterium
CCTTCCCCCTTAATATTTCTCATTAAATGTATTCCAGCCGATCTATAATGTAATTGACTTTCAGATTTGCAATTTTTGAGAATATTTTTACCAACTTCTTCACTTAATTTTTGATTTCCATCTTGATAAAGACGATTGCCATAATGAATATAAGCTATTATAGATTTGGTCTCATCTAAATCAAACCCAGCCTTCTTAACCGCATCAAGCAACACATCATTTGAATTTGAATTGGCAATTTCTGCAAGAGCCATTAAAGATGTTTCTTTTATTTGAGTTGATTTTGAACTAGTAGAATTCTCAATAAAAGTTACAGATGGTTGATATCTTAATTTGCCTAATGCATGAATAAAAGTAGGCTGAAACTCTTCCTTTACTTTCAATGCTGCTTCGTAAACAGTTTTTGCTGCCTCTAGTGTACCTATCGATTGCAAGAAAGCTAATGCTGGTTTGAATAAATTATCGTTCATTAAATAGCTCTTAATTGAGTTTACACTGTTATTTGTACCACAATAAATGAGTCTTCTTATTAGAAAAGTTTTAATTTCAGTATCATTCGTTTTTTCAATTGCTGCTAATAATGCGTCTTCAACCGCACTGTTTTTTATTGTATTTTGCTTGCCCCCACTGTAAATAGCTAAACTCTCAATGACGTATCTAACCTGTGTATCATCTCCAGAGCCCAAAGGCACTAGTAAATCACAAAATTGAAGAATCCCTTGGGTGTTTAGCCCAATGATTTCTTCCATCAACTTATTTGAATAAGCTAAATTTTTTGTGGGCAATTGCGCAAGAATGTCAGCGACTTTTGTTTCTAATGTTCTATTGATTTGAGCAACAATATTATTTGTGTAACATATCATTGATAAAAATATGCTAATTGCTATAATTGTTTTTTTCATTTTATTCTTAGTATTAACTTTTAATATGCCCATGAGTTTCTCATAGGTTGATCGATTAATCTATTCGCTTCTTCATCATTGATAAATTTCTGATTTACTGGGTCAAACTCTAAAGTTCTACCTAATCTTAGGGCTATAATACCCATATTCACTACGGTAGCCGATCGATGTCCATTTTCTTCATTAAGTGCAAATTTTTGCCTTGTTCTAACAGATTTTGAAAAAGTTCCAATTTGTTCATCGGGATCAGGGATATTATCGATTATCCCTTGAATATTAGGGACAGTTGATTTAAAACCATTATAAATTTTCCCATCTGGGCCTTCAATATAGGCCGCATTTTTATCCTTATTTTCTCCATCTAAAATTATCTGACAACCATCTTCATAGGTATAAGTAATTTTTCTCCATGTGCCAATAGCATCGTAATGTTGCTGTGGAGAATCTACTTCAACTTTTACAGGGCTTGTATTATCCTTTCCTAAGAAGTATTGTACAGGATCGATATAATGTTGCCCCATATCTCCAAGCCCACCTCCATCATAATCCCAATACCCCCTAAAAGTTGAATGCGTTCTGTGTGGATGATATGGTTTTTCTGGTGCTGGACCCAACCACATATTGTAATCAAAATGCGAGGGAACAGACTGTGGTTTTAAGTTTTCTTTTCCAACCCAATAAAATTTCCAATTGAACCCCGTAACTCCGCTTATAGTGACTTTTAATGGCCAGCCCAAAACCCCACTATCAACTACTTTTTTAAGATTTTTTACTGGGGTTTTCATACCGT
>CAYPHN010000299.1:0-4309 GCA_964410265.1 uncultured Flavobacteriaceae bacterium
GGCAACCAAGGTTTTACTAATCCAATTCATTACAGGTTTTGCAACAACGGCAGCTTCGAACCTGTTATTTTTTCCAATAATCCATGCTGTCATAATCCCACCAGCACTACCTCCGGTTACATATAATTGACCTTCATGAGCTATTCCCTTCCCAATAAGAACATCTACCCCATCCATTACATCATTATAATCTTCTCCAGGATAGTTATTATACAATAAATTTCCAAATTCTTCACCGTAACTAGTACTTCCTCTAGGGTTTGGATAAAATACAATATAACCCGCCGCCGCATACAATTGTATTTCTGCAGAAAATCTATCGCCGTAATTTAATATAGGGCCACCGTGATTTTCAACCAATAAAGGATATTTTTTAGATTTATCATAATTAGGTGGATAAACTACCCAACCTTGAATATCTCTTTGATCAAAGCTGCTTTTATACCACAGTTCTTCTACTTTACCTAAAGTTCTATACGAAAGAAGGTCGTCATTCAATTTTGTAATTTTTTTAAGCGCATTGGATTTAATTATTGCCAGCTCAGCAGGAAAATCAGGTCTTGAGATGGTATAAGCGATATTTCCATTTTTTGCCACCGAAAATGAACCTCCGGCATACGGCCTACCTATGGAAGTCCCTCCCAAATTATCTGCTAGTTTGTTGATTTTACCTGATAAATTTATGTAGGCAATTTTAGAATTACCCTTATCATCATATGAAAAATAAATACCTTTACTTTTTGAGTCCCAAACTAAGTTAGAAACACTTCTATCTAATTTTTTTGAAAGGATCTTATTATTCGATCCATCAATTTGCATCAGGTTTAAATAAGTGGTTTGGTGGGTTTGCACTTTATCTTCATATCCAACATAGGCTATAAATTTTCCATCAGGAGATATTTTTGGTGAATAATTTGGCCCTTCTCTATTTGTTAAGGTCTTAATCTTACCACTTTTTACATTTACACTATAAATTTCTGAATTTCTAAATTCATACTCCCAATTTTCATTTCTATTTCCTGAAAAATATATGATTTTACTGTCTGGAGACCATGTTAATGTTCCTCTATGATTAAAGTTACCAGAAGTTATTTGTCTCGCATATCCCCCATCAGCAGGGATTACAAAAACATGATTAAACCCTGGTTTGATATACCCTCTACCGTCAGCTTCATGTTTTAACCTGTTTGTAATTCTTGGAGCATCAGCCCATTTTGCACCTTTTGGCTTTTTTGGTAATTTGGCTGCCACTGGCGACTTATCTGGCACATGCATACTAAATGCCAACTCTTGTCCATTAGGTGCCCATATTAATGATCCTGGACCAAATGGCAATTGGGATATTTTAGCAATTTTACCTGTATTCACCCAATACATATAAATTTCTGATCCGTCACCTGTACTACTAATAAAAGCTATCTTATTTCCTTCTGGTGACCATATTGCCGAAGATTCATTTCCTTCTCTAGAAGTTAATTTTTGATGTTTGGTACCATCGGTTTTAATTATCCATAAATTCCCTTTCTTTTTATCTTTCATAATATCAAATCCCATTCTTTGATAAACAACCCAATCACCATTTGGTGATATTTGTGGATTATTAACATATTCAAGATCAAACACATCTAAATAAGAAAAATTACTTTTTACATTTTGAGAAATTCCAATTTGTATGGAGATAAAAAATATTAAGCTATATATTATATATTTTTTCATATTGATATTTTTAAAAGAGGTTAAACTTAAGAAATCTTTAATTTAAAACAAAAAAAACCGGTATAAAACCGGTTTTAATTACATCAAATAATAGTTTTTATTCGGTAAGAAAATCTTCGAGCGTTTTTATTTCAAGATTCTTTGTTTTAGTTTTTTTCTTCAATTTTTCGAAATCTACTTTGGCCTTTTCAAAACGGTCTTCAATCAATTGTAAATTATCCAATTCCGCATTGGAAGGTTTGTCATAACTATTGGCAATCTTACTATAAAGATCAGACATTTTTTCTCTTAATTGAGGTTCTGCAGATCCTACATAGTTATCGCCAGTAGTTATTACTAAAGTTTCTTTAAATGCATTCAATTTCGCATCATTTTTTTTATTCTTACCCTTAACAGACTTTATAATCTCATCCAATTCATATACCAAATAAGCCAACTCTTCATTCATATCATACATTTTCATTGTAGTATCATATTTAAAATCTCTTTCCTTATCAGACAAACCAGTACGAGAGTCATAAACTACTTCAAATTCGTTTGTATAACTCTGTTTTCCTTTGGTTATAACTGCTTTGTATTTCCCTGCTTTAACTCTTGGCGCTGTAAAACCACTAAAACTAAACGTTTTCCCTTTAGCCATCTTTGGCTGTCTTATTTTATACGGCCAATTTACAATATTGATTCCTTTATTTTTACCAGGAGAAATTGTTGATAATTTTTTTCCATTCATATCTTGAATTTCAAGACTCATTTTACCAAAAGTATGTCGTTTTGGTAAAATGTATTTAATTTGAACTGCACTTGATGGGTTATGACCAACAAATTGCGTTTCACTACCAAAATTCCCTGAAAAACCACTTTGGTCTTTCATTACGGTAGGTTTTGAATTGAAGAAATGTAATTTTTCCTTTAAAACATTTGCGTTTATTTCTCTTAACGGAGATATATCATCAATAATGATAACGCCTCTTCCATGAGTTCCCATAACCAAATCATTGGTGCGCTTTTGGAGATCAATAAAGTGAACTGCTGCTGAAGGCATATTTTGTTTAAATTTAGCCCAGCTTTTACCTCCATCCAGAGTTATATACAAACCAAATTCTGTACCTAAAAATAAGAGGTCAGGATTTACATAATCTTCCTGAATATTTCTAACAAATCCTGTTACATCATCTGTAATAATATTTTTCCAGGTTTTACCGTAATTCATTGTTTTATAGGTGTAGGGCTTCATGTCTCCGTTTGTATGACCTTCAAATACTGCATAAGCCGTAGCCTTGTCATGTACACTTGCCTCAATATGATACACCCAAGTATTTTTTGGGAGCCCTGAAATGTTTTCAATAGTATTTACCCAGTTTTTTCCACCATCAATGGTTACTTGTACATTGCCATCATCGGTTCCAACCCAAATAATATTTTCATCCAAAGAAGATTCGGCAATCGTAAAAATAGTTGTGTGATTTTCAGCACCAGAATTATCTTTTGATAAACCTCCAGAATTTTCTTGATCTTGTTTTGATTTATCATTTGTGGTCAAATCTGGAGAAATAATAGTCCAGGTATCACCCATATTTTCAGATTTATGTAAAAATTGACTGCCAATATAAAATCTATCTGGTTGATGTTCACTTAAGGCAATTGGAGGGTTCCAATTAAATCTTAATTTCGGATCATCTTTTTTAGCTAATGGCTGAATAGTTTTTACTAGTTTTTTATCTACATCATATCTCCAAACACTTGCTGCTCCTTGCATTTCTGAATAGATAATATTTTTAGTATGATGTTTTAAAACTCTAAAACCATCTCCATAACCTACGGAATTCCAATCTCTTGCACCAATACCACCTGTTGAACTCGATGGCCCATACCAAGAACCATTATCTTGTAAACCGCCATATACATTATATGGTTCAGCATTATCAACACTGATGTGATAGAACTGGGAAAGTGGTAAATTTTCTACTATTTCCATGGTTGTACCTCCATTCCAAGAACGATATACACCACCATCTGTTCCTGCATAAATCCTATCAGAATCATTAATGTCAAAAGCAATATCATGTATATCACTATGCATATTTCCTAAATTCTTAAAGGTTTTTCCTCCATCGCGAGAAATAGATCCACTTAAACCTCCTTTAACAACAACATCGGCATTTTTTGGATCAACAACTATTCTTGAAAAATAAAAAGGACGAACAGTAATACCAAAATCATTATTTAATTGTTTCCAATTCTCACCAGCATCATCACTGCGATAAAGTCCTTTTTTTGTATCTTCTTCTGCCTCAATAACTGTATATAAAATATTAGGATTAGAAGGTGCAACAGCAATTGCTAAACGACCTAGCTTTCCATTAGGAAAACCATTATGAATCTTATTCCATGTGTTACCTGAATCTGTTGATTTGTATAAGGCACTATTTTCACCACCGGATTCAAATGACCAAGCAGTTCTTCTGAATTCCCACATCGATGCATATAAAATATTAGGGTTGTTTGGATCCATTGCTAAATCTGCCGCACCTGTTTTTGGGTTTACATATAAAATTTTATTCCATGTTTTACCCGCATCTGTTGATTTGTACAC
>CAYPHN010000300.1:0-4265 GCA_964410265.1 uncultured Flavobacteriaceae bacterium
CTTAAGTTGTTTGACCTATGAAGCCCAGCGCTCTTGGCGCAGGGTAGTTCACAAGTACTACAAAAAAAGCAACAATAAGAAGGTGGGATAATTTATTGTAAATCAAAATAATATTATTATCTTTGACCCCTAATAAAATATTAGTACATAAAAATTATTAATTAAAATTTAATGTTAGCATGTATTTAACAGCTGAAAAAAAGAATGAGATTTTCAAAAAACACGGAAAATCTGAAAAAGACACAGGTACGCCTGAAGGACAAATTGCATTGTTCACTTACCGTATTAACCATTTAACAGAGCATTTAAAAAGCAATCGTAAAGATTTTAATACGCAACGCTCACTTGTTAAATTAGTAGGTAAACGTCGTAATTTTTTAAACTATTTAATTAAAACAGATATTACAAGATATCGCGCAATAATTAAAGAATTAAGTTTAAGAAAATAAACTATAGAGAGAGGCTATATGCCTCTCTTTTTTATTTTAAGAATAAATTATATTTAATTTTTGATTAAATTTGTGCGAAATTCACAGAATCTCAAACTTTTAATTTTTATTGAGAAACTAAGTAATTCATTGGCAAACGAACTCTTAATACAAAGAGTAAAACAACACAACTACTAGTTTAACCATGAATTAATAAATTTACTTATAAAGAGTAAATACAAAAAACAAATTATGATTCCAAAAGTATTTAAAGAGGTCATAGACCTTGGTGATGGAAGAGAAATCTCTATCGAAACCGGAAAATTAGCAAAGCAAGCACACGGTTCTGTTGTTGTGCAATCTGGTAACTGTATGTTATTATGTACAGTAGTTTCTAACTACAAACAAAGCGATCTTGATTTTTTACCTTTAACGGTTGATTATCGCGAAAAATTTGCAGCAGCGGGTCGTTACCCTGGTGGATTTTTCAAAAGAGAAGCGCGCCCAAGCGATGGTGAAGTATTAACAATGAGATTGGTTGATCGTGTTTTACGCCCGCTTTTCCCAAAAGATTACCATGCAGAAACACAAGTAATGATCCAATTGATGTCTCATGATGAGAATGTAATGCCTGAAGCAATGGCTGGTTTGGCAGCATCTGCAGCAATTCAATTATCCGATTTTCCATTTGAATGTGCAATTTCAGAAGCGCGTGTTGGGCGTGTAAATGGTGAGTTTATTATTAACCCTTCAAGAGCACAGCTAGAAGAATCAGACATAGAAATGATGATTGGTGCTTCTGCCGATTCAGTAATGATGGTTGAAGGAGAACTTGATGAGGTTTCTGAAGAGGATATGATAGAAGCAATTAAGTTTGGACACGAAGCGATAAAATTGCAATGTGCGGCTCAAATTAAATTAGCAGAAGCGTTTGGCAAGAAAGATGTTCGTGAATATGCTGAAGAAAGAGAAGATGCTGATCTTGCTGAAAAGATTAATGGAATGGCTTATGATAAAATATATGCCATTGCCAAAGGAGGATCATCAAAACAAGAAAGAACAGCTGCTTTTACTGAAATAAAGGAAGAAATAAAAGCAAGTTTTTCTGAAGAAGAAGTTGAGGATTATGGAGGTTTAATCTCTAAGTATTATCATAAATCTGAAAAAGCTGCTATTCGTAACCTTACTTTAGATGAAGGTTTGCGTTTAGATGGTAGAAAAACAGACGAAATCAGACCAATTTGGTGTGAGGTAGATTATTTACCATCAACCCATGGTTCAGCAATTTTTACTCGTGGTGAAACTCAAGCACTAGCTACGGTAACCTTAGGAACATCAAGAGAAGCAAACAAAATTGATATGCCTTCTTTTGAAGGAGAAGAAACTTTCTATTTACATTATAATTTTCCTCCATTTTGTACAGGTGAAGCAAGGCCTTTAAGAGGTACTTCACGTAGAGAAGTTGGTCATGGAAATTTAGCACAACGTGCATTAAAAGGAATGATTCCAGCTGATTGCCCTTACACAGTAAGAGTAGTATCTGAAGTTTTAGAATCAAATGGCTCTTCATCAATGGCAACAGTATGTTCAGGTACAATGGCATTAATGGATGCTGGGATTAAATTGAAAAGTCCAGTTTCAGGTATTGCTATGGGTTTAATTTCTGATGCTGAAACAGGAAAATATGCAGTATTATCTGATATTTTGGGAGACGAAGATCACTTAGGCGATATGGACTTTAAAGTTACAGGTACTAAGGATGGTATCACTGCTTGTCAAATGGATATCAAAGTGAAAGGCTTATCTTACGAGATTTTAGTCAACGCATTGCAACAAGCGAGAGAAGGCCGTTTACATATTTTAGATAAAATAACGGATACAATTGCATCTCCTAATGAAGATGTTAAAGCACATGCACCAAAAATGGTTACAAGAACAATTCCAAACGAATTTATTGGTGCGTTGATTGGGCCTGGTGGAAAAGTGATTCAAGAATTACAAAAAGAAACTGGATGTACCATAGTAATTAATGAAGATCCTGTTACTGAAGAAGGTATTGTTGAAATTCTAGGAACAAATCAAGATGGAATTGATGCAGTATTAGCCAAAATAGACTCTTTATTGTTTAAACCTGAAAAAGGAAATGTATATGAAGTAAAAGTTATTAAAATGTTAGATTTTGGTGCTGTTGTTGAATATATTGAAGCTCCAGGGAATGAAGTTTTACTTCACGTAAGTGAATTGGCATGGGAACGTACCAATAATGTAAGTGATGTTGTAAACCTTGGAGATGTTCTTGAAGTGAAATACTTTGGTGTTGACCCAAGAACCCGTAAGGAAAAAGTATCTCGTAAATCTTTGTTAGATAAACCAGAAGGTTTTGTTGAAAGACCGCCTCGTGATAACAATAGAGGTAGAGATAATCGAAATCGTGATAGACGAAGAGATTAACTTCGTTATAAATAATTTCAAAACCACCTATTAATAGGTGGTTTTTTTATTTTTCACCTTTTTTGTAACATTCTTTAAGGTTCCTACGTATAAGATAATACACAACAAAACTTAAACAATTAAATTCCATATATTAAATGAGACAGCTTAAAATTACCAAACAGGTAACAAACCGTGAAACGGCATCCTTAGATAAATACTTACAAGAAATAGGTAAAGTAGATTTAATTACTGCTGATATGGAAGTTGAATTGGCACAACGTATCAAGGCAGGTGACCAGATAGCTTTAGAAAAATTAACAAAAGCAAATTTACGTTTTGTTGTATCTGTTGCAAAACAATACCAAAACCAAGGTTTGACCTTGCCAGATTTAATTAATGAAGGTAATTTAGGTTTGATAAAAGCAGCAAAAAGATTTGATGAAACTCGTGGGTTTAAATTTATTTCTTATGCCGTATGGTGGATTCGCCAATCCATTTTACAGGCTTTAGCAGAACAGTCAAGAATTGTTAGATTACCATTAAATAAAATTGGGTCTATCAATAAGATCAATAAAACTTTTGCAAGATTAGAACAAGAAAATGAAAGACCTCCATCTGCAGAAGAAATTGCGAAAGAATTAGATATGACCGTTAGTGATGTAAAAGAGTCTATGAAAAATTCTGGACGTCACGTATCTATGGATGCACCTTTAATTGAAGGAGAAGATTCAAACCTTTATGATGTTTTAAATTCTGGAGAATCTCCAAACCCTGATAGAGCATTGTTACATGAATCTTTAAAAGTGGAGATATTACGTGCATTAGAAACATTAACACCAAGAGAGGCAGATGTTGTTAAATTATATTTTGGATTAGGTGATTCTCATCCAATGACTTTAGAAGAAATTGGGGAAACTTTTGATTTAACTCGTGAACGGGTTCGTCAAATTAAAGAAAAAGCGATTCGAAGATTAAAACATACTTCAAGAAGTAAAATTTTAAGAACCTATTTAGGTTAAGGTGGATTCTAAAAATTCCTTCGCATTAAAATTTTCAGAGTTTTTCAAAGGCAACTATAATTTTTGAAGTACTATCGAGATAATACAATAAAATTTTAGGCAGAATCTGGAAAACTCTGAAAACCCTTATGGGAACAAAGATAACAAATAATCTGCTTCGTTATATTTTTTTTCAATAGCTAAGGCTATTCAAAAAAAACAAATCCTCGCATCTCATTTATACTCTTTGTTTTTTGAAAGAAATTAATTTTTAGAACCCACCTTAAGATTAAAAATAGATTTACTATAAAAAGCCTATAATTTCCGTAGGCTTTTTTTGTTTTCAATCTTTTAATTAGGGTCTGCTGAAAAACTAAATCACTAGCCTTAGTTTCTTATTTATCAA
>CAYPHN010000301.1:0-4194 GCA_964410265.1 uncultured Flavobacteriaceae bacterium
TGACCAAATCGATAACGCACCAGAAGAAAAAGAAAGAGGTATTACAATTAATACTTCTCATGTTGAATATGCAACAGAGAAACGTCATTACGCACACGTTGACTGTCCAGGTCACGCGGATTACGTAAAGAACATGGTAACTGGTGCTGCTCAAATGGACGGTGCTATTTTAGTAGTTGCTGCAACAGATGGTCCTATGCCACAAACACGTGAGCATATATTATTAGGTCGTCAGGTAGGTATTCCTAGAATGGTAGTGTTTATGAATAAAGTAGACATGGTTGATGATGAAGAATTGTTAGAATTGGTTGAAATGGAAATCAGAGAATTGTTAGATTTCTATGAATACGATGGTGATAATACTCCTGTTATTGCAGGTTCTGCTTTAGGTGGTTTGAACAGTGAGCCTAAATGGGTTGATTCTATTATGGAATTAATGGATGCTGTGGATTCATGGATTGAATTACCAAAAAGAGATATTGAAAAAGATTTCTTAATGCCTGTTGAAGATGTATTCTCAATTACTGGTCGTGGTACTGTTGCTACTGGTCGTATCGAAATGGGTGTTGCTAATACTGGAGATACTGTAGATATTATTGGTATGGGTGCTGAAAAATTAACTTCTACAGTAACTGGAGTTGAAATGTTCCGTAAAATATTAGATAGAGGTGAAGCTGGAGATAATGTAGGTATCTTATTAAGAGGTATTGCAAAAGAAGATATTAGAAGAGGTATGGTAATATGTAAACCAGGTTCTGTTAAACCACATGCAAAATTCAAAGCAGAGGTTTATATCTTGAAAAAAGAAGAAGGTGGACGACATACTCCATTTCATAAAAATTATCGTCCACAGTTTTACGTTAGAACAACGGATGTAACAGGTACAATTAACTTGCCTGCCGGAGTTGAGATGGTAATGCCAGGTGATAACTTAACTATTACTGTTGATTTATTACAACCAATTGCATTGAACTTAGGTTTGCGTTTTGCAATCCGTGAAGGTGGTAGAACTGTTGGTGCAGGTCAGGTTACTGAAATATTAGATTAATTTATTTAGTCTAATCGAATAAAATTAGATATCAGGTGCTTCTTTTTTAAGAGGTGCCTTATATTCTTTTAAACAGAATGTTTTTTATTTGGTAAAAACAGGGTAATAATTAAGTAGGTTAATTCTACTTCATACGGGTGTAGCTCAGTTGGTAGAGCACTGGTCTCCAAAACCAGGTGTCGGGAGTTCGAGCCTCTCCACCCGTGCGTAAAATAAATGAATAATGGGTTTTGTAAATTATATAAAAGAATCATTTGACGAACTAAAACACAATGTTACTTGGATGCCTAGAGATCAGGCTCAAAAAAACACGGTGTTGGTAGCTGTATTTACTATTATTTTTGCAATAGCTGTATTTTTGGTAGATAAAGTTTTTCAAATGGGCTTAGATAAGTATTTTAATATTTTTAATTAATATATAAGATGTCAGATACTTCTGTAATGAAATGGTATGCTGTAAGAGCTATAGGAGGCCAAGAAAATAAGGTAAAAACCTATATCGAGAATGAGATAGCTCGTTTAGGACTTTCTGATTTTGTTAGCCAAGTATTGGTGCCTACTGAAAAAGTAATTCAAATCCGAAAAGGGAAAAAATACCATAAAGAAAAGGTGTATTTCCCTGGTTATATTATGGTAGAGGCAATTTTAAGCGGTGAGGTTCCTCACGTAATTAAATCGGTAACTGGTGTGATTGGGTTTTTGGGTGAAACAAAAGGTGGCGACCCAGTACCTTTAAGAAAAGCAGAAGTAAACAGAATGTTAGGTACGGTAGATGAACTTGCGGTACAAAATGAAAATGTAGTTATACCATTTATTAGTGGTGAAACAGTAAAAGTTATTGATGGTCCATTTAATGGATTTGATGGAACAATAGAAAAAATTAACGAAGAAAAACGTAAGCTTGAAGTTATGGTGAAAATCTTTGGTCGTAAAACACCGTTAGAATTAAACTATATGCAAGTTGAAAAAATCTCATAAATGTTACGAGAATTCGGTTAATACATTAGCTTCCAATTAATGTGTTTTCTTAATTAATTTATTTAAATAATGGCAAAAGAAATTAGTAAGGTAGTAAAATTACAGGTTCGTGGAGGTGCAGCAAATCCTTCACCACCAGTAGGACCAGCATTAGGTGCTGCCGGAGTTAATATTATGGAGTTCTGTAAGCAATTTAATGCAAGAACTCAAGATAAAGCTGGAAAAATTTTACCTGTTGTAATTAATGTTTACAAAGATAAATCTTTCGACTTTGTTGTAAAAACTCCACCAGCAGCTGTACAATTGTTAGAAGCAGCTAAATTGAAAAAAGGTTCTGGAGAGCCTAACCGTAAAAAAGTAGCAACAGTTACTTGGGATCAGGTTAGAAAAATTGCTGAAGGTAAAATGCAAGATTTAAATGCATTTCAAGTTGAATCGGCAATGATTATGATTGCTGGAACAGCAAGATCTATGGGAATTCGTGTAAAAGGAAAAGCTCCAGTTAAAACAGCGTAAAGATGGCAAAACTAACAAAGAAACAAAAAGAAGCACAATCTAAAGTGGATGCTAATTTGGCATATAATTTGAGTGATGCTTCATCTTTAGTAAAAGAAATTTCAACCGTAAACTTTGATGCAAGTGTTGATCTTGCAATTCGTTTAGGTGTAGATCCGCGTAAAGCGAACCAAATGGTAAGAGGTGTTGTAACACTTCCAAATGGTACAGGTAAAGACGTTAAAGTATTGGCTTTAGTGACACCTGATAAAGAAGCAGATGCAAAAGAAGCTGGCGCTGATTATGTTGGATTGGATGAGTACCTTCAAAAAATTAAAGGAGGATGGACAGATGTTGACGTTATAGTTACTATGCCAAGTGTAATGGGGAAATTAGGACCATTAGGTAGGATTTTAGGCCCTCGTGGTTTAATGCCTAACCCTAAAACAGGTACTGTTACAATGGATGTAGCTAAAGCGGTTAAAGATGTAAAAGGTGGTAAAATTGACTTTAAAGTTGATAAAACTGGAATAATTCATGCAGCTATTGGTAAAGCGTCATTTGATGCTGATAAAATTGCTGAAAATGCAAATGAATTAATTCAAACAATTATTAAGTTAAAACCTGCAACAGTAAAAGGAACTTATATAAAAAGTATTTTTATATCCAGTACTATGAGTCCGAGTGTTGCAATAGATATTAAAGCAGTTAGTGCAAGTTAAATATTTGAATTATGACTAGAGAAGAAAAATCACAAGTAATAGACGAATTAACTGGCAAATTAACTGATAATAATATTATCTATTTGGCTGATATCTCAGGCTTAAACGCATCAGATACATCTAATTTACGTAGAGCTTGCTTTAAAGCAAACGTGAATTTGGCGGTTGTTAAAAATACTTTGCTTGCAAAAGCAATGGAAAAAGCGGAAAAAGATTTTGGTGAATTATCTACAACATTAAAGGGTAATACATCAATAATGATTTCAGAAACTGGTAATGCACCAGCAAAAGTTATCAAAGAATTCCGTAAAGGTTCTGATAAACCTGTACTAAAAGGAGCATATGTTGAAGAAGCAATTTATATTGGCGATGACCAATTAGATATCTTAGTTAACATTAAATCTAAAGAGGAATTGATAGGAGATATTATCACCATATTACAATCACCTGCTAAAAATGTTATTTCAGCATTACAATCAGGAGGTAATACATTGACTGGTATATTGAAAACTTTATCAGAAAAATAATAAGCACACACAAAAAACTAAATAATAAATTTTAAAGAGTAAAAAAATGGCAGAATTAAAAGATTTCGCAGAACAATTAGTTAACTTATCAGTAAAAGAAGTTAATGAATTAGCAAATATTTTGAAAGACGAGTATGGTATTGAGCCAGCAGCAGCAGCTGTAGCGGTAGCAGGACCAGCAGCAGGTGGTGACGCAGCTGCAGAAGAGCAAACAGAATTTGATGTAATATTGAAAGCTGCAGGTGGTTCAAAATTAGCAGTTGTTAAATTGGTTAAAGAATTAACTGGTTTAGGTTTAAAAGAAGCTAAAGGAATTGTTGATAGTGCACCAGCACCAATCAAAGAAGGAATTTCTAAAGATGAGGCTGAAGGTCTTAAAAAATCTTTAGAAGAAGCAGGTGCTGAAGTAGAGCTTAAGTAATTT
>CAYPHN010000302.1:0-4190 GCA_964410265.1 uncultured Flavobacteriaceae bacterium
AAAATTTTAAAATATAAAAAATTAATTTTTATATATCCGGAAAATATACCGTATCCATACCCCAGAAAAACATTACAAGGATTCAGAAAATTTTGTAGTATGCATGCAATAGATTTTGAAGTTTTAAATGAAATTTATGAGGATACGATTCTTAAAAAAGGAGATTTATTTGTTGTCATCGAGGATTCAGATTTGGTTAATTTGATAAAGCAAATAAGAGAAAGAAAATTAATCATAGGTAAAGATATTGGTGTTATATCTTATAATGAAGCCCCTCTAAAAGAATTGTTGGATATAACCGTAATTTCCACGAATTTCAAGATTTTAGGGCAAACAGCCGCGAAGATGATTCTTGAGAAGAAAAAGGGAGAAGTAAATAACCCCTTTGATTTTATTGACAGAGGGTCAATGTAAATTAATCTTTCTATAACGATACGCTTACTTATTCTAATTCATAATATAAAACAAGGATTAGTATATTAGTGCTCATTTTTGGGTGTAATTGTTTTGCTACATGTTTTCGTTAAACTAATTAATATAGTAAACTACATCGTCTACTGCCAAACAAATAGTGAATTCTAGAGTTAATTTCTCTTCAATAACAGGATACTACAGGATGCTTTTACTTTTGACATAATATAATTTAGCGATGAAGAAAAAGTTAAATCGATTTTTGGGTATTCACAAAATTTAATGATGAAGATTTATACTTTTTTATAAGCTAATATCTAACTTTAATTATTATTGTATGAAAAAACTAAATAGTCTAAAACAAATTTTGTTAAAAAGTAAAATAATGTTCGGCAAAAATCGCATCAAACACTGATTTATTAACCTATAAAAAAATCATTTATCACAAAGTGTTCAGCAAAAAATAAACGAAACAATATCAGGTGATATTGGGACACCTCTTCCTGTTGTTTCTGTAGTTTTAGAAAGTGTCAAAATATGGTACACTAACAGATCTTAATGGTAATTATGTGATTAGTGCGGATGAAGGAAGCGTTTTAGAGTTTTCTTATCTAAATGGAAACCAAATAAGTGACCATTGCGGGTGACAATATCGTTAATGTAACTCTTATGACTTCATCTTCAGTATTAGGTGAGGTTGTTTTAATTAATGGATGTTTAATGATTAAAAATTTAGTTGATAAAATCCCCCTATATTTTTAAAATATAAAATTTAGTCCCCAACTTTTATATGTGATTCTAATTAATTTAAGAAAGCAATGATATAGTGGAAGATTGATAACGTGAATAAATCTACTAAAAACCCAATAGAAAAAACATATTAATATGAACAATAAAAATAAACGCATCATGAAAAATCACACATTTTACACCTTGCTTTTTTTAATGGTTTTTACACCATTTGTAATGCAGGGTCAAGCAGTACCTGATTTGCTAACAACAATTCCACAAAATCAATTGAAATTGGAAGGACACGTTGGCAAGCAAACGGATTTAATTTTTGAAAACAGGGTTCTGTCTCAAGATTACGACCACTTAGTAGAGCCATTCAGACATAAAAATGAAACTAATTTGTGGCAAATGGAATTCTGGGGGAAATGGATGCTCGGAGCTGTTGCTTCTTGGGAATACAACCATGATGCAGAGTTGATGGATCACATGAGTAAGTCTGTTAAAAGTATTATCGAGACGCAACTTTCTAATGGATATATTGGTAATTACCCACCAGAACACCAACTAACAAGTTGGGATATTTGGGGCAGAAAGTACGTATTACTAGGTTTGTTGAGATATCATGATATTACCAATAACAAAAAAGCACTGAAAGTAGCCAAGAAATCAGCGGATTATTTGCTTTCACAGGTAGGGCCAGGGAAAGTAAATATTGTCGAAACCGGAAATTATATTGGCATGGCCAGCAGTTCTGTTCTCGAACCGATGATGATGCTTTATAATAAAACCAATGATCAAAAATATCTTGATTTTGCCAAATACATTGTTGCACAATGGGAAACTCCCGAAGGGCCTCAACTCATTTCCAAAGCACTTGCCGGTGTGCATGTGGCCGATCGTTTTCCGCAACCTGAAAAGTGGTTTGGACCATGGAATGGGCAAAAGGCTTATGAAATGATGTCATGCTATAACGGCTTATTGGAATTGTATAAAGTAACAGGAACTCCCGATTACTTGAAAGCTGTAGAGATGACAATGCAGGATATCATTGATGAAGAGATTAACATTGCTGGTTCTGGGACTTCGTTTGAAGGCTGGTATCACGGGAAAGAAAAGCAAACAAGACCTACCTTTCATACCATGGAAACATGTGTAATGACCACTTGGATGAAGGTAAATTATGATTTGCTACGTCTAACAGGAAAACTAAAGTATGCCGATAATATTGAGCTTACATATTACAATGCCCTAATGGCATCTACACGATTTGGAGGGTCAGAGATTTCAAAATATAGTCCTTTGCAGGGATCCAGAGGAGATCAAGATAAACAATGCGGAATGAATATAAACTGTTGCTCGGCCAATGGTCCACGAGGCTATATGATGATGCCACGCTTTGCAGTAATGACTTCTGCCAATGAAGTTTATATGAATTTGTACACAGATTTATCAGCTTCATTTGATCTGCCATCAAAAAATAAGATAACTCTCGAACAAAAAACAAGTTACCCTGAGGGTGACAAAATTCAATTTACTATTAACCCTGACAAATCTGAGGAGTTTACTATTTCGCTACGTATTCCGGCTTGGAGTACCCAAAATTCCCTTTTGGTAAATGGAAAAAAAGTTGATAAGGTCATCACTCCTGGAACGTATGCTAAAATTACCCGTCAATGGAAAAGAGGAGACCAGATTGAGTTGCAACTAGACCTTCGTGGGCGCCTGGTTAAACTAAACGGTTACTCCGCCCTTTTACGAGGACCGATTGCCTTGGCACGGTATTCCATGTTCGACGATGGGTTTGTGGATGAAGCAGTAATGATTCAGAACAAAAACAACATAGTTGACCTCCAAATATCAGAGGTAAAACCAGAAGGGGTATGGCTTTCCTTTACAGTGCCAATAAAATTGGGCACAGGAATACCAGCAACAAGCAACCCTCTAACAAAGGTGCATTTTTGTGATTTTGGTTCCGCAGGAAATACCTGGGATGATAAAACCAGATACAAAGTGTGGCTGCCTGAAACGATTAATGTTATGAAATTCAAATACAAGGAGTATTAAGCAATTTAATTACAATGCTTCGGTAAGCATTTCAAATGTACGCATTAACAGAATTTATTGGGCGGATTATTGCCCAGATTCTGTTAGGTGATTAGATTCAGCCCGGTTACCGTTTCGTAAGACATGGTTCAAGGCATTTTGATTTTAGTGAATACTGAGGCCTGATTTAGTGGTAAAGATCTTGGTGCAGTAGTAATAGAACCTAATTCAGGAAGAAAAATGAAAGTCGTTACAAATGAATTAGGTTTACAATTCTATGGAGGTAATTTTTAGATGGGAAAACTATTGGAAAAGGAGGCTTACGCTACGAGCACAGAACCATTTTTGTTTAGAAACACAACATTTCTCCGATAGCCCAAATCAAGAAGCCTTTCCGTCAATTATTTTAAATAAAGGAGAAGAATATACATCTATTTTATTTATAGGTTTAGTATACATAAATAGGGTTTACTGAAAAACATATTAACAGTATGATTATTAACAATATACCTGTTTAAATTGTTATTTTTTCATGTTAAAACTGCTAGGTTTTTGTATCTTTATTTCAAATAACCTAGCATTATGATTGAATATTTTTAGGAGAGACAATTAAGAATAATAGAATTTAAAACACCTTTTCAAACAGATCTGTCACCTGATTATCGGTGGGTTAAACTCGCTTCTGTTGTGCCTTGGGATACTTTTGCAAATTTGTACATTTCTCTAATGAGTTCAGAATATGGAAGGCCAGGGATCTCACCTCGAACAGTTCTTGGAGCCCTAATAATAAAGTACAAAGAGAATTTAAGTGATCAGAAAACAATATTTGCTATTCAAGAAAATGTGTATATGGAGTTTTTTGTTGGATTGCAGGAATTTCAAACCAAAAAGATATTTGACTCCTCGTTGTTTGTTATCATCCGAAAACGCATAGGTAAAACCGATTTTGATTTATTTCTCATTGAAAAACCACCGTCTTTGACGGTGGTCATGTTTTAAAGGCT
>CAYPHN010000303.1:0-4187 GCA_964410265.1 uncultured Flavobacteriaceae bacterium
GGCAATAAGTGATTAAATCAAAGTTAGTGCCTATAAATAAAGATAGAGATAAGTCGAAAATGAAGTGCTTTTAAATGCCCAACGCTTCATATACAAATCGTTGGGCTTCATACAAAACAGACCGTAGATAGACGGAAAATGCTATGATTGAAAAAGCAAAAATAGAAGAAAGAAGAAAAGAATTTGCGGAAGAATTACACGCAGGAAGTGTATATAGAGATATTCAAGCCAGAGAAAAAGAAAGACCTGAATTTGAAAAAAGATGGTTTTGGGAACTACTACAAAACGCAAAAGATTCAGTAGGTGAAAATGAGAAAGTAAATGTTAAAATTGAAATCAAGGAAAAAGAGATTGCTTTTTCTCACTCGGGAAATCCATTTGAATTAGACGAGATATTAAGTTTAATAATTCAAGGTTCGTCAAAAACTGATGATGATAATAAAACAGGTCGGTTTGGTACTGGGTTTATGACAACATATCTGTTGTCTAAAAAAGTTAAAATTACTGGAAAATTGACTAATGACGATGGATATTTTGACTTTTGGCTTAATAGAGATGCACAAAATATAAAAGAGTTCTATAAACTACAAACCGCTTCAAATGATGATTTTATTAAATCAATACAAGAGACCTCATATACAAATAATAGTGAGTATAAAACAAGATTTGTGTATAATCTAGATGAAAAAGGAGAAATTACATCAAGCAAAGGGTTGCACAGTCTTAACGAATTAATTCCTTTCACACAACTCTTTAATAATCAAATTGGCTCAATTACGGTAAATGATTCTGGTAAAATCACAACTTACGAAAAAGAAAAAATAAAAGAATATGAGATAATCAGTCACAAAATTGAAGAATGGAAACTGAAATCATCAAATTCTAAAAATACTGTCAAGGCATATATTATTAGAGATAACGAATTTGATGTCGTGCTTGTAACAGAAGTTGAAAAAGAAGTTGAGAAACTGATTAGAATTGACAAGAAGTACCCAAGATTATTTTTTACATTTCCCTTAATTGGAGCCGAAGAACTGGGCATCCCTTTTATTATAAACTCTACTTCATTTGACCCTAAAATAGAAAGAGATGGAGTGTATCTTAATTCAAACGGAGATAGTAGTAATGGGATTTCTAAAAATAAAGAAATAATTTCTAAATCATTAGAAGTTGCAATATCAGTTTTTCCTGAAATTATAAAAAAAAATAGCATAAAAAATGTTTTTAACATTTTTGATTTTTCAATATCAAAGGATTATAGTTGGATAGATGATAATTGGTTTAACGAATTGAAGAATCATCAAATATCAAAATTAAATGAAACTGAATGTATATTATATGATGAAAAATTCAAGAAGTTCTCTGAATTACAAATACCATATTCACGTAATCAAGAATTAATAAATGACTTATGGAAATTATTAGATGACTCAAATTCATTTAATTCGATTTCCAATTCGGAAATTGATAATTGGATTACAGTAGCAAAAAATTATGCCAAATTAAGAGATATTGATGTATTTGAAATTGAGAATATAATAGGCACTAAACTTCTTATAAAACATGTTTCAAACAAATCAAGTTTAGATATTTTACAAGAAGATTTAATAATTGACAAATTTGATTGGCTAAATAATCTTTATGCGATAATAGACAGAGATTTAGAAGAGTTCCCATTAAATAAAAAATTATTACTTAATCAAGAAGGCTATTTTATTGAGGCAGAGAAACTGCGTTGGGATTCAATTAAAGATGATGAATTAGTAACTATTTCTAAGAAATTAGGTTTAAATTTTCAACAAAAATTGATTTCAAATGACTTACAAACATTTGAAATAACTGGTGTAGATAGTTACAAGAGAAAATATGCTATTGAAGATTTAAAAAACAAAATCAACTTATTAAATGTAGATGATTACTCGTCTGATGATAAAATTCAAGCAAATGCTTTGTTTATTAAATGGCTTATAAAACATAATGAAAAGGATGTAATCAAAGATTTGAAAATTATATCCCTTGAAAAAAGTTCAGAAAGTTCAAATGTTGTTTCGCAAGTTTTTCCTAGTAGTAAACATTTATTATTGGCATCAAAGAACTTTTTTAAAAACAATTATCCATTATACTTTGAAATAATTCGTGAAAAAGATTGTATGCATCCTATTTACAATGAAGTATTAGAAAGTACGGATTTTGAATGGTTAGAAAGATTTGGTTTTATTCATTCTTCACCATTAGTAAAGCGAAAAGAAAAACTTGACACAAAAACAATTGAATTATTAATTCAGAATTCTGATGATTTGGCATATATTAAGGATGAAGAAGGGAAAATAACTTTTGATATCGAAATGGAATTTAGTGATTTTGCATATTTAACAACTTCTGAAAACCACATCTACGATAGAAATTCAACTACTTCATCAAGTCTGAAAATATTTAATTTTTTGCTAAATGAAGCAACACTAAGAGACACCTTTTTCAATGATAATTTTGAATCTATCATTATTAATGATGATAAAACCATATTATTTGATAAATCATTGTGGTTAAAAAGGTCTAAGAGTATCCAATGGGTCAATGTAAAAAACATAGATGATGAGAATGCTAATAAATTCTCTAAAGAAGTTCCTTCATCTAAAAACCTTTCCGAACTGATAAAAAATGATTCTGAATTAATAAACACCATAAGAGGCGAAAAACAAATATCATTTCTTTCAAGAATAAACGTAGGTGTTTCTGACCTTATACGTAACACATTAGCATCTGATGAAATCAGAATTAGTTGGGATAAGGCTTTGACAAATATGATCACTAGTAATGTTGACCCTGAATTAGTTCAAGAAATATTTAACGACCCAGGAATTCAAAATGAATACCAAAAGCGATTAAATGAAAGAAAACTAATAAATCGAAATCAAAAAATAGGTGCACTAGTAGAACAATTATTTACTGAATTAATCAATAGACTAATAGAAAAGGGAGTAAAAATAAACATTAAGCGAGAACCTTTTGGAAGTGATTATCTTTTAACAGACGAGACTTCTGATTTAGTTAATGATGATAGGAAAGAAGAAGTATTTAAAATAAATGATTGGTTAATTGAACTAAAAGCAACAGGAAAAGATTTTGCAGCAATGACATCTTTACAAGCAAAGACTGCTACAGAAAGAAAAGACAATTATGCGCTTGTCGTTGTGCCGTTAGGCGGTTCAGAACCTGACATAGAGTATGTCCGAACTAATGCTAAGGTTGTTGGGAAAATAGGATATAAGTTATCACATTTAATAAAAGACTTTAATGACATTGAATCTAAAAAAAGCCAATTAAAGACTGAACAAGACGGAGTTTCAGTTGATATTGAAGACCAAAATGTAAGATTTAGAGTAAACTCATCAGTTTGGGATTCGAATGATGGTATTTCTATTTCTGAATTTATAAACAAACACTTTGATGAATAAAAAGTACGAAAGCCCAACAAAGTGTATAAATCATTGGGCAATAGGCGTTTATATCAAAATAAGTGTCTTTAAACAAAGTAAGTGATAAACCGAAAATGAAGTGCTTTTAAACGCCCAACGCTTCATACACTAAACGTTGTATTTAATAACTCATCCATTTGGAAATCTCAAACTTTATTCTGTTTGATAAATAAGGTTGATGAATAACTGTATGGATTGTTTTTTTAGCCTAAAAGGAGAACTTAGTATAAACGGAATGGAATGTAGTTTAGACTGACAAGTTTTGCGATTGCATCGTGTAGAGTTTACTCTTAAACGTATGTGAACGTTCAAAACTTGTGCTCAAATTACGGATTTTTTTTTACAATATCAAGTAAATCAGTGATTTAAGTTGTTCTTTTAGGCTAAAAAAGCAGACTTTTGTTATCAAACCGTTTTTTTATGACGCTTCATATCCGATAGGACATATAAATCATAATAAAAAAATCATAAAGTTCTCGATAGAAAAAAATGTTTAGGATGAGTTACTCCGTAGTTTTAAAATGTTATCTTTGAATGAATCTAATTTTGAATAAACTACTAAACACAACAATGTATATAGTGCATACCTTCCTATCGTCAGGTACGACACAATATACAAACCGTTACCAATTATTAGCTCAGCAGCTTGGAAAAAAAATAACAATCGGACTTTTAGATATTTTTTTGAAAGTAAGAATCTCAAATTAATTA
>CAYPHN010000304.1:0-4160 GCA_964410265.1 uncultured Flavobacteriaceae bacterium
GAACAAGTAAACAACGAAACGAAACTATTGATGGTTTGGCCGATGGATCGGTTGATATTGTAATTGGAACGCACCAATTGGTAAATAAAAATATAGTATTTAAAGATTTGGGGTTGCTTATTATTGATGAAGAACAAAAATTTGGTGTTGCAGTAAAAGATAAATTAAAAACATTAAAAGAAAATATTGACACCTTAACTTTAACCGCAACCCCTATTCCGAGAACCTTGCAATTTTCTTTGATGGCTGCTCGTGATTTATCGGTCATTAAAACACCTCCACCTAACAGACACCCAATAGAAACCAATGTTATCCGCTTTAGCGAAGAAACCATTAGAGATGCTGTACGTTATGAAATTTCTCGGGGTGGTCAAATATTTTTTATACACAATCGAATTGAAAACATTAAGGAAGTTGCTGGCTTGATGCAACGCCTAGTTCCTGATGCTAAAATAGGAATTGGTCATGGGCAAATGGATGGTAAAAAATTAGAACAACTCATGTTGGCTTTTATCAATAATGAGTTTGATATTTTGGTTTCTACCACTATTGTGGAAAGCGGTTTAGACGTGCCAAATGCCAATACTATTTTTATAAACAATGCCAATAATTTTGGTTTGAGTGATTTGCACCAAATGCGAGGAAGAGTTGGCCGTTCAAATAAAAAAGCTTTTTGCTATTTTATTACACCTCCATACCATTTAATGACCGATGAAGCACACAAGCGAATTACCGCTTTAGAAATGCATACTGAACTAGGCAGCGGCATTAATATTGCCATGAAAGATTTGGAAATTAGAGGTGCAGGTGATTTATTGGGAGGTGAACAAAGTGGTTTTATAAATGATATTGGTTTTGAAACTTATCAGAAAATTTTAAACGAAGCCATTGAAGAATTGAAAGAAAATGAATTCAAGGACTTGTATAAAGATGAATTGAATAAAAAACCAAAGGAGTTTGTAAAAGACGTACAAATTGATACAGATTTTGAAGTGCTTTTCCCCGATGATTATATGCAAAGTATTACAGAGAGGTTAACTTTATACAAAGAATTAAGTGAATTAAAAATAGATGAGGAGCTGCTGAGTTTTGAAAATAAATTGAAAGATCGTTTTGGCGAACTTCCATGTCAGGTTGTTGATCTATTGAACACTGTTAGAATAAAATGGTTGGCTAAAAATTTAGGTTTAGAACGAATTGTTTTAAAACAAAAAAGAATGGTTGGTTATTTTATTTCAGACCAACAAAGTGATTTCTACCAAAGTGATACTTTTAGGCGCTTTTTAACATACGTTCAAAAAAACAGCAAAATGTGTGTCATGAAAGAAAAGAAAACCCAAAAAGGTCTGCGATTGTTAATCACATTTATCCGAATAGGTTCCATAGAAAAGGCATTAAAAACTTTAAGTGATATTCAATGAAAGATCAACATTTAAATAGGGTCTTTGAATTACTTTTTGCTACATTGTTTATAGGAACATCGGGGGTGTTGGGTAAATTTATTGATTTACCACCTCCGGTAACTGTTTGGTGGAGAGCCTTTTTAGCAGCAATAATAATTTATATTTATTGTAGGTACAAAAAAACATCGCTAGAGATACGATCTAAAAAAGATTTATTCACATTTATATTGGCTGCAGTATTTATGGGAGTACATTGGATAACCTATTTTTATGCTTTAAAATTATCTAATGTTGCTTTAGGTATGTTATCATTATTTACATATCCAGTAATTTCGGCCTTATTGGAACCATTATTTTTCAAAGTAAAGCTAAATCCAGTTCACATTATTCTCGGTTTCATTGTTTTACTTGGCATTTATATACTTGCACCGGATTTTAATTTAGAAAGCGACCACGTAAAAGGAATTATACTTGGTGTTTTATCTGCCTTATGTTATTCTATCAGGTTGTTAATTCTAAAAAAGCATGCAGATCAGTATAACGGTTCTATGCTTATGTTTTACCAAATTTTTATTCTGAGTATTATTTTAGCACCCGTTTTATTTATTATGGATACTTCGGGAATTAAAACCCAGTTTCCTTGGGTTTTCTTATTGGCATTATTCACAACAGCAATTGGTCATACTTTATTTTTAAATAGTTTGAAATATTTTATGGTCAGTACAGCAAGCATAATTAGTAGTATTCAACCTATATTTGGTATTATGCTCGCCTTTATTTTCTTAAATGAAGTACCAACCTGGAACACCTTTTGGGGAGGCTTGCTCATTCTATCAACCGTAATAATAGAAAGTATCAGGTCAAGAAAAACCAAAGACACTACAATAACTAACTGATTACATACATGTTCACATCACTTTCAGCTATTGTATTTCTTCAATAAATTAAAATATTGAAAAGTTAATTTCTTGTTAATAAGTGTTTTTTAATTTAACTAAAACAAAGGACTATCCTTTGTTATTTTTTGTACTTTTTTAAAAGTTTTGAAGCGCAATGAATCTTTTTAAGCTAAAAAACCATTTATCATTCTTTTTAATGAATGGCTTACCTAAAAAATTATATATGAAACGAGCATGCCAAATTTTGACACACAAGAGAATGACTAATAGCGAACAGCATGTGTCACCTATAAAAATTAAAATTTAGACATATGAAAAAAAGTACTACAAAGAAAATTTACGTATTAGACACATCGGTTTTATTATTTGATCACAATTCTATTACAAGTTTTGAAGACAATGACGTAGCTATTCCTATAACTGTCTTAGAAGAGCTTGACCAATTTAAAGTGGGCAATGAAACTAAAAATTATGAAGCACGTGAAATTATTCGATTTCTGGATAAACTCTCAGGGAATAATGGATTGAATAAATGGATGAGAATAGGTAAAGGTAAGGGGGAAATAAAGGTTATAATGGATAATTTAAGCCTTTCCAATATAGATGCAGAAGAGATATATGGATCTCAAAAAAATGACAATAAAATTATCAATGCAGCCATCTCTTTACAAAACGAAGAAAAAAAACACATCGTTATTTTAGTGTCTAAAGATATAAACTTACGCTTAAAATCCAAGGCAATTGGCTTAATATCTGAAGATTACGAAACAGGAAAGGTAATAAATATCAAAAAATTTGCTGAAGGCCTACCTGTAATTGATGATGTTGATGCACAAATCATTCAAGATATTTATCAAAAAAACTACATCAAAGAAGCTGGAATTTTAGGAGATAAAAAAATTGCCAATGGCTATTATGTTTTAAATAACTGTACGAATTCTGTTTTGGCCAGATATAATGGTGTAACTGATAAAATTGAAAAAGTAGATAAAAAATATGTTTTTGGTATCAAACCACGAAATGCGGAACAAACTTTTGGTTTAAATGCCTTATTGAATGAAGATATAAAACTTGTGGCTCTAGAAGGTGTTGCCGGTACTGGGAAAACTTTATTGGCACTTGCTTCTGCATTAGAACAGAAAAATAAATATGATCAAATTATTCTTGCCCGGCCAATAATTCCACTAAGTAATCGGGAAATAGGTTTTTTACCCGGCGATGCAGAAGATAAAATTTCTCCTTATATGCAACCACTTTGGGACAATTTAACTTTTATAAAAAATCAGTTTAAAACCAATGAGAAAAAAGGAAAAATCTTACAACAAATGCAAGATTCAGGTGCTTTAACAATTACTGCATTGGCATTTATTAGAGGTAGAAGTTTATCTAATTCTATTTTTATAATAGATGAAGCACAAAACTTAACACCTCATGAGGTTAAAACAATTATAACCCGTGCTGGTGAAGGAACAAAGGTTATTTTTACCGGAGACATCAATCAAATTGACACACCATACATGGATGAACACAGCAATGGTTTGACTTATTTGATTGACCGATTAAAAGGTAATTCCTTGTTTTCTCATATAAAATTAGAAAAAGGAGAAAGATCTGAATTGGCAAATCTAGCCAATGAGATGTTATAGTAATTCTAAAGATAGAAGTGGAGCCTCTGTCTTAATAGACCTTCAAAGATTTAATTTCTTTGAAGGTCTATTATTTCTTTCCGATTAAAATTTACGGAAATCCTTAAAAGTTTTATTAAGCAATTGATTGCGTGTTTGTTGATAAGAGATACTTTCCTTTTGTGAACTACCCTGCGCCAAGAGCGCTGGGCTTCATAGGTCAAACAACTTAA
>CAYPHN010000305.1:0-4151 GCA_964410265.1 uncultured Flavobacteriaceae bacterium
AATCATCCGTTAATTAGAATAGAGCCAAAAAAATTAAAACTAATTATTTCAAAGATTGCACCGTTTGGTTTAGCAAAGGTTTATTTTATTAAAAATAATTTTCAAGAAAAGTGGCTACACCGTTGTTTAAATTACTTTGAGTGATTTGATCGGCTACAGCAAGTACTTCATTTTTTGCATTTTCAACAGCTACGCCAATGCCAACACCATTAAGCATTTCAATATCATTATAATTATCTCCAAATGCCATAATATTTTTCATGAAGTATGCAGGATATTTTTTCTCTATTAAATATGCAATAGCAGTTTTTTTTGAAATACTTTTAGGGGAAATTTCTAAATAAGTAGGTTTAGATCTGTACCCAATAATTTTATCGGAATGATTATTTTCAATAAAATTTGCTATGAGATCAATTTCATTGGCATCGCCCATACACATAATCTTATGTGCTCCTCTATTTTGAGATTGCCATAACTCTATTGTTTTTTTAATAGCCTGAATTTGAGGTGTTACTTTGGTATTATTACTTTCACGTTTGGCCCAATAATCCATTTCAGGTACATACCATTCGTCACGATGATATAAGCTGATATGAATACTTAAGTTTTTGCAATAATTTAATAGAGCCTCACTTACAGTAGGGTCAACTTCAGTAGTTTGAATAGTGGTTTCATTATCAATAATAAGTCCTCCATTATAAGCAATCATGGGTAAGTGAGTGATACCTAACTCTTTTTGTATATGCAGCATAGCCTGTGGCATTCTAGACGAAATTAAAATAAAAGGAATAGGAGAAATATTCTTTATAGACGAAATGGTTCGCTTAGAAAGTTCTCTTTCTTTATTTAATAAGGTACCATCAATATCAGAAAAGATTAGTTTAATTTGCATATTTTACAAAGGTACTACTCTAATAATTTTTACAGTTAAATGCAAAGTTATTAATCTTATAAAGAAACTTTTCTAATGGTAGCTTCGCCAAACACGATGCCCTTATTAACTTCTGGGTTTCCTATGTATTCTACAACAGCTTCGCCATAAGCCGTTAACTTTGCAGATTCATTTACAACATCAAAGGCTTTGATTTTAGATTCTCCATAAGAAGTTATTTTATGTTTACCTACTTTACCAGATTTAAAATTTAGAACTGCTTCTCCATAAATGGTTGTGTGAAGAGAATTAAATTGAACATCATTAAAATTTAAATTAGATTCACCATATATTTTAAGCTGAAATTTATCTGTTTTTAGCTTACTTTTAAAAACAAAATCTTCTTCACCTCTTAACGAAAGATCGTTTATTGTTTTATAAATAATGGTAAGTTTAACAATGGTACCATTATAAATAGGGTGTTTAATTTTTTGATTATTTGTTTTTATAGTTTCATTTTTTGTTGTTGTCTTTGCGCCTTCTAAATAAACATGTAGTGTTTTTCCTGAAAAATCGATTTTTAATTTTTTGAGGTCAACAGATATATCATTAATAATTACAGACTCCTCATTTCCTTGTTCAAAATTAACTTGAATATGCGGACTTACTATAACTTTTTCAAAATGACCAACCGCTACGGTTTTTACTTGTGCCATTGCACTTCCAATACCGAATATCAAAAAGGTAAAAAGCAATAAATACTGATTTTTGATTATTTTATTTACAGACTTTGTTGATTTATTTAATTTTTTCATCATTATATATTTATATACAAAGATACCCGATTTTTAATTTTGTTACACTTTTAAAGTATTTTAAACAAAAAACTTAAAAAAGTTGGTCAATCTTATTTTTTTGGATGGCTTGTTTTGCTATTGTAAAAAGTAATTTTGTATGCTGATTTAAATGCGTAAATCTTTTATCGGAAGTATAACCATGATGATATCTGTAATAAATCTGTTGCACAATTACCGCCAATTTAAACAAGCCATAAACATAATAAAACACCAAATTATTTATGGATTTACCGCTTTTTTTACTGTACATTTCTACAATTTCAAGTCGACTAGGATTACCTTTAAGAACTGTCGGACTTGCCAATCCTTTTTTAAATGGGTCTAAATCATCTTCAGTAACCCAATATGAAAGTGAAGTGCCAAGATCCATTAAAGGGTCTCCCAAAGTACACATTTCCCAATCTAGAATAGTTCCAATTTCTAACCAGTTTTCATTTTTAAACATGACATTGTCATATTTAAAATCATTGTGAATAAGGCTCGATGGAAACTCCAACGGTTGATTTACCTGTAACCATTTTATTACTTTTTCGGATTCGGGTACAAATTCTGTTTTTGCTTTTAAGTATTGTTTGGTCCAATTGCTAATTTGCCTTGCCATATAACCATTTGGTTTCCCAAGATCAGTTAATCCCGCCGCATTATAATCTACTTGATGTAATTGTACAAAAGTATTTAGCCAAGTATTGGCTATGACTTCGAAGTCATTTGATTGTATATTTCTTTTTTTAGCCTCGCCTAGGGTTAAAATAATTCCTTCGGCTTTATCCATGATATAGAATGAAGACCCAATAATAGAATCGTCATTGCAAAACACATGAACATTAGGAATCTTATCAAATTCTTTTTGCAAATGAGAGAGGACTTTAAATTCTCTGCCCATATCATGACCTCTTTTGACAGCACCAAAAGGGGGTCTTCTTAAAACATATTCTTTATTTTCAATTTTTAATAGATAGGTCAAATTAGAAAAGCCACCAGAAAACCTACTAATTTGTAAATTGTTTTTAGAGTCGTTGATTAAATTATTTTTATATAAAAATTGCTTTAAATTATTTAAATCCAGGGCTTCTTCTTTACTGACTGCTATGGTATTATCATGGGACATAATTTATTTTTAAGTAGATTATTTTTTATACAAAAGTGGTGATCTCTTGGGTTAAGTGAGGTATTTCGTTTATACTAAGTAGTTTAATTATATTTTTTGAGTAGATCAATTGAGAAAAAGAAGTGTTTCTAATCGCCATATTCAATTCTGATATTTTGTTTTCATTCAAGCCCAAGCTATCTCCAATAATCGAACTTTTAGTACCGCCTGAAGTAAAAACTCCAATAGTTTCTCCCTTGTTTGTGTTTTTTAGAATAGTTGCAATGCCTTGTTTGGTTTGTGTTCTAAAATCAGACCAGGGTTGGATGGTTCTTCCATTTAAGGGATATTTACCAGTGACAAATTCCTTCATGAACATACCAAAAATTAGTATCGTATTTTTATTTTTCAAAGTGTCATCTTCCTGCATGGCCAAATATAAACTTTGTGCTGATTTATTTTGTTCTATAAAATTTGCAGATTCTAAATTAAATGATTCCAAGGCTTGATGTTCGTTCAGTTCTTTTAAGAAGATAGGTTCGGGTAATTTTATATTTTTGTTGTCAAATGCTAGAGAAAAACTATCAAAAGTTTGTTGATGCCGCTTTAACTTGCCAATATAAATTTTGTCTAAATATATTTGGTTTTTTACAAAAAAATCACCTAAAGCTTTAGATTGTAAAATTCCTACATCCGATAAATTATCGTAATCATTGGCTAAAAAAGAAGCCTGGCCATGTCTTATTAAATATACTTTACTCATATTTAACTAAATTTTTTGATTGTTCTCTTGCCCAATTGGTACATATGTACTTCATCGGGTCCGTCAGCATATTTCAGCATTCTTCCATACATATAAAACTGTGATAATGGCAGGTCTTGAGACACCCCTTTCGCACCAAAAATTTGCATGGCTCTATCTACTACTTTAAGGAGCATATTTGGAGCGACAATTTTTATCATAGCAATAATATCGGTAGCAGCTTTATTACCAACCGTATCCATCATATAGGCTGCTTTTAAGGTTAACAGTCTTGCCTGTTCTATTTCGCATTTAGATTTGGCTACGTCTTGCCGAATACTACTGTATTCTTGTAGTTTTTTACCAAATGTCGTTCTTTCTGTAGATCGTTTGCACATCATTTCCATGGCGCGACTTGCCATACCAATCATTCGCATACAATGGTGTATTCTTCCGGGACCTAATCTGCCTTGTGCAATTTCAAATCCTCTCCCTTCACCCAAAAGTAAATTTGCGATGGGCACTCTTACATTTTCTAATAATATTTCGGCATGCCCTTCTGGGGAATCTAAATTCCCCATAACAGATAATGGT
>CAYPHN010000306.1:0-4151 GCA_964410265.1 uncultured Flavobacteriaceae bacterium
TCTACATCCAAAAATCCTAATCCATAAGCGGGTGCAAAATTACAAAGCTTTTTTAAATACCACAAGTAAAAAATAATTTTTTTTACCTATTTTAAATAAAAAATTGAAGTCTTAAAGAACAAACCCTTAACCCAAAATTAACATAATGAGTTAAGCGGGTGCAAATGTAACACCATTTTTCATATCTTACAAACAAAATTTAAATAAATTTTAAACTTTTTTTAACCTAAAATAATCAAGAAGGGATTACAATGAACCTACCAATAAAAATTGGGACTGCAAATGTATAATAAAACTTATAAATAGAAAACTAAAACGGCATCAAAGTTATAAACAAATATTATATTTAATTTTGACTTATAGTAGACTCATACTTTGCTACTTGTTCTTTGAAAATTTGCAACCTATCTCCAAAGACAAATACTGGCAACTTTAATAACTTTATTGACTTATTTAAATCAAAACCGGTTCTAGCTGGCCGTTTTGCAGGTAAGATGAGCTTAGAAGTTTTAATTGGTTTTATGAATATTTCATCTAAATTAAAGGCACGGGCAACTTCTATAGCAATATCATAAATACTTAAAAGGGTATTACTCGATACATTAAATATTCCGGTGGCATTATTTTCTATGGCCAGAAAACAAGATTCAGCCAAATCTTCAGCAAAAGTTGGCATCCTAAACTGATCCGTAACCACTTTTATTTCTTTTTTATTTTCCAATGAATTTTTTACCCAGAGAACAATATTACTTCTATCATTATTATCTACTAAACCATAAACTAATATGGTACGTAAAATTGTATATTTAATATTGCTTTTTAATATAATATTTTCTGACTTTAATTTTGAAAGTCCGTAATAACTAATAGGATTTGGTTTGTCTTTTTCGGTATAAACACTATCTTTTTTGCCATCAAAAATAAAATCGGTTGAAATATGAATCAAATGAATATTGTTACGCTTACATATCTCCGCTAAGGTACTTACCGTATCCACATTAATAAGGTCGCATTCCTTTTTGTGTAATTCACAAGCATCAACATTGGTCATGGCCGCTGTATGGATTATGTATTTTGGCTTAATTTCATTAACTAGATCATTCAATTTATCTTGTTTGGTTATATCCATACTATAATAGGTATAACCTTTTTTGTTGTTTAAGCGATTTTCTCCTCTGGAAACTGCAAAAATTTCAAAGTCATTTTTGCGCAAAAATAGTTTTACCAATTTTTGACCTAACAATCCATTGCTTCCGGTAATGAGTATTTTTTTCAAACCAAATATCATTTTATACTATTAATTTTCTTAAAACCCTTGAATAATTCCGCGAAAGCGTTATCTATTATTATCATAAATCTACTAAAAAAATCGTTCAATTTTTTAATAACTTGTTAATCTTGCAACAGCCTGTTTTCCGTTTCTACCATAACCACAAACAAAAGTATGATTGGTAAATTTGTCAATCTTTTTTTGCACCTTTTTAAATTTAAGTTCTTCAAATAGCTTATAATTAAAGATATATTCTGTTATAACAGAAATAACATACCCATAAATGGAAATACTTGTTAAAATCAAAACAATGGTAAATATCTTTGAATCGTTATCTAATGTATCTACTTCCTTAAAACCAACAGTTGAAATGGTAATGATAGTCATATAAAGGGCATTTATAAAACTATAACCAGAGATGAAAACAAAACCCAATGTACCTGTTACTATAATAACTAATAAAAGGAAGAGTGCCAAATATACTCTTGATTTGATCTTTGTTGCGTTCATTTTATGAATTCAAATATTTATGTAATTTTATCAAACAATATTTTAACCTTTAGACATTAAATCATCTTTTTTAAAGATCAAAAACTGAGCTTCGTTTGGTGTGAATCATGTCTTTTAACCTTAATAAAAATGCTAAGGTTAAATAAATACCAAACGATAAACCTACTGTAACAAATGAAATATAAATAAAAAATAATCGCACATTTGTTGCCCTCATTCCTAATTTATCGGCCAATCTAGAAGAAACATCAAAGCCTCTTAATTCAAAAAAGTATCGAATAGAATTGATATATTTCATTGTAATATATTTTCTGCAATTTATTAATTATAGTTAAAGATTGAAAATTTTAGTCGAAAGTTTTTTTAGGACAAAAATCAATCCCGTCCTAAATAAATTTCAGGATTAATCAAAAGTATTAATTTCATTATCAATTTAGTTGTAAAACTGCTAAAAATCAATAAAGTTTATTAAAATATAAAGCTTAACTTATTGACATTGGCCTCTCCGGCAGGCAGGTTATAAATTAAATATTTGAATATAAATGAGTTGCCATACCTAAGTACTATCATATAATAAGCTGTAAATCAATCATATACAAAAATATAACGAGCTATTAAAAAAATATAAATTAATAAATACTCGTGACTAATCAGTTTATTTGCAACGTTCCTGTTAACTGTAATGACCGCAAACCTGGCTGCTGGCAGGCAATATTTACGCAAAGCGCGCAAGAGTTTATACTGAATTGAAGGACTTTACGTTCCTTACGGTTAAAATTAATTATGAGTATTATTTAAACATAAGCATACGACGTTTTACTCCTTAACATTTATACCTACTTACAGGAAACATGGTTTTATACTTCGCGATATCCTATTTATTGGATTTCTCCTGCAAGGATTTAAAAACCTGAAGGTATAGATTAACTACACAAAAGTATATTATATACTTATCAAACCTAAATTCTAAACCAATTAGTTACAAAAATAGAGAAACATGAATGTTACAAAGGAGAAAATTTATTATTTCACAACCAAAACTATTCATTCTCATTTTCTTTTATTTACTCCATAATAAATCGCTACTTTTGAGGTCGATTAAATATAAAAAAAACAATGAAAAATATTTTTATTCTGGCCATATCTATCTTATTAATATCTTGTGGTTCAAATAAACAATTAAGTTTAAATGACGATTTCGTAAAAAATAAATATGCCGCCGAAATTAAGGCCAAAGATATTAAAGAGCACCTTTATATTCTTGCTTCAGATATTTTAGAAGGAAGAAGAACTGGAGAAAAAGGTCAGAAAATGGCCGCCAACTATATCACTGCGTTTTATAAGAACTTAGGGTTAAAAGCACCTAAAGGGCATGGTAATTATTTACAAGAAATCCCAAAGTCATTTTTTAATGGCAAATCAAATGCAGATTCTGAAAATGTTGTTGCCTATATCCTCGGAAGTGAAAAACCAGATGAATTTATTGTGATATCTGCACATTACGATCATTTAGGTATGGATGGAGAAGAAGTTTTTAACGGTGCCGATGACGACGCATCAGGTACTTCTGCTGTTTTAGAAATTGCCCAAGCCTTTCAAAAAGCAAAAAAAGACGGCTATGAACCAAAAAGATCGATTTTATTTTTAAATCTGACGGGAGAAGAAGAAGGATTATATGGATCTAAATACTATACAACGCACCCTTTATTTCCTTTAGAAAATACTGTCGTTAATTTAAATATTGACATGGTTGGGCGTGTTGATAAAAAACATGAAGGTAAACCTAATTATATATACCTAATTGGTGCTGATAAATTGAGTAGTGAATTGCATAAATTATCGGAGCAAACCAATAAAAAATACAGCCAATTAAAATTAGATTATACCTTTAATGATGAAAATGATCCTAATAGATTTTATTATAGATCAGATCATTATAATTTTGCAAAAAACAATATTCCGGTAATTTTTTATTTTAATGGTGTTCATGAAGACTACCATAAAATTACAGATACAGCCGATAAAATAAATTATGAAATATTGGCAAAAAGAGCCCAATTGGTATTTTATACTGCCTGGGAAATAGCCAACAGAGAAAATAGATTGGTTGTTGACAAGAAAAAATAGTAAAATAAATACTTCGAGATTTATTCTTACAGCTTTATACCTTATAATTTGTACGTTATAATCGACATAGAAACCACTGGTGGTAAATACAATGAAGAAGGAATTACAGAAATTGCTATACATAAATTTGATGGCAATGATGTAATTGATTCTTTTATTAGCTTGGTAAATCCTGAAAAGGAAATTCAACCATTTGTTGTTAATCTAACAGGTATCAACAATAAAATGCTTAGAAATGCACCTA
>CAYPHN010000307.1:0-4132 GCA_964410265.1 uncultured Flavobacteriaceae bacterium
TTGATAAATAAGAAACTAAGGCTAGTGATTTAGTTTTTCAGCAGACCCTAAATAAGAGGCAAACGGCAATTAAATTTGTAAATTAGAACACTTGTATCTACACTATGATATTCTGTTGAAATGTTAAAGTGTCAATTCCATTTTAATATTACCTCGAGCGTAGGGATTTGTCACTTCTATTTCAATTTCATTAAAACCAAATTTTCTATAAATATATATTGAGTTTTCTAATTTTGTATTGGAGTATAATATAAGTTTATCCCATTTGTTTTTTTTGGAAAAATCAATACAAAATTGCATTAATTTTTGACCAATACCTTCTCCTCTAGCTTCTGGAGATACTGCCATTTTACCTAATTCAAATATAGAGTCCGTAACTTTTATCAAAGCAAATGTTCCTAAAATAGTATCATTATCTTGATAGAAAAAAATATACCCACCTCGATCAATAATTATTTCTTTGCAGTTATTTAATAGATCGGCATCATGCTCTTCCACATAAAAATGAGTTTCTAACCACTCCATATTTAAATCAATAAAATACGATTTTAATAGATCTGAATAAGGAATAATTTTTGGCATTTATTATTTATGATTTGGGCTTGGATATTTTTTCAAACAAAAGTAGCCAAGCCCTATAATTCAATAATTTACATTTTAGTATCAATAAATGCAATAACTTCTTTTTCTTTTTGCACAGTAGCTTGGTATATTTTTGTTGCTTTTATAATAATTTCTTCCGCGAAAGCTCTATCCTTGATATCTTTAGCATTGATACGTACATTAAAATAAGCACCTGTTACAGCAGTTTTGGCACATAAAATACCAACCGCCGAATCGGATAGTGAATTTTGTAATCCATCTTTTAACATGGCATCCATCACTTCCATAGAATTAAATACAGTTTCCATAACTTGAAAAGGAATTTCTGTAGCATATTTAGTAGCATTTTCTATGGCTTGTTTACGTAATTCCTTTTCTTCTGGAGTACCTTTTGGCATTCTAAATCCGTCAATAATTTTATTAAACGAATTGGTGTCTTCATCAACCAAAAACAATAATTTGCTTTGGTATGCCTGACCTTTAACTGCCCAGTCAGAAAATTCTTTCCAACGATCATCCCAACCTGCTTTGTGCGAAGATAAATTAGCAACCATTGTACCTAACGAAACTCCTAAAGCACCAACATAGGCCGCAATAGAACCACCTCCGGGTGCCATAGACTCACTAGCTGTTTCTTCTGCAAAGCCAGTTACCGTAAAATCTACCAATTTTTTTATACGCTTATCTTCTAGTAAATATTCTATTATTTTTTCTTCGGGGTTAAAAGGTTTTAAATCGTCTAAACCTAAAGATTTTACAGCGATTTTTATTTTTTCACTTTCCGATGCGCCTAACGATCTTTTTTGTTTTATTAAAAAATAATCGGCAGCGTCTAACATCGCTTGAAGCGGAATTAACCCTATTAATTCAGAACCTGTTACTCGCAATCCACGAGACTCAGCAGATTTACAAGTTTCGTCAAAGGCAACATGCATGGATGTTATATTGATATTGGTTAGATTATAAGATATTTGTGCAATGCCATACTCATCAATATACCAACCAATTCCTTTAACTGCTTTTAATTTTCCCGGAATTTTAACCGGATTACCATCTTGGTCCAATACTTTTTTTCCCGTTGCCGGATTTCCTTCTCTTTTAATTCTACCTGCTTCTCTTATATCAAAAGCAACGGCATTGGCCCGCCTTGTTGAAGTTGTATTTAAATTGATATTGTATGCGATTAGAAAATCACGGGCAGAGATTGCTGTAACACCAGTTTTCGCAACTTGTTCGTTAAATTTTGCTGGACCGAAGTCAGGTTTCCACTCTGGGTTTGCTAACTTTTCTTTTAAGCCTTCATATTCCCCTGATCGGCAATTGGCTAAATTGATACGTTTGGTTTCTTTAGCAGCATTTTCATAAAAATATACAGGTATACCCAATTCGTTTCCAACTCTTTCGCCTAATTTATGCGCATATTTTGTGGTCTCTTCCATGGTAATTCCAGAAATGGGAACAAGCGGACAAACATCAGTTGCACCAAATCTAGGGTGTTCTCCGGTTTGTTTACGCATGTCAATGAGTTCGCCAGCCTTTTTAATTAATAAAAAAGCGGCATCAATAACATGTTGTGGTTCTCCAACAAAAGTAATGACCGTTCGGTTTGTAGCATTACCCGGATCAACATCTAAAAGTTTAACGCCTTCAATAGTTTCAACAATATTTGCAATAATATTTATTTTTTCTAAATCACGGCCTTCGCTGATATTGGGTACGCATTCAATTAATTGTTTCTTCATTTCTTTTATTTTAGACTTCAAATTTAATCCATTACAATGAATTCCTCGAAAGGGATATTAGAATAATTTGTTAAAATTAAAAAATCAATGAATGAGAATTCCAATTCCTATTATTGGATCCAGTCCATCAGCTTACTGATGGGGTTAAAACCTTTTATTTTACCCCCAGTTTTTTTAATATAATACCCATCAAGCACCAGTTGGTAAATGCAGATTGAAATAAATTTGCACCTACAAATGCCGTGAACCAAAGCCAATTTGGATTGACCCAATGGGCCAAAGCCAAACTAATTAATATAAAGATACCGGCAATAGCATTAATATATCTATTTATCATAATTTATAATTTTTGTTATACAAAATTTTCAATATTGAGAACAACTGCTCTCAACGGATTATTACTTTCTGTGTTTTTGTTAAATATTTTTACTTCCTCTATTAAAACATCAATTTTATCAATATCGGTAAAAGTAAAAAATAAGCTAGATTTTACGTTATCGCTAGAAGATGAGAACCAATTATTGATTAGGTTTTCATGATCTTGCGTTTTAAAGCCATTGATATCCATATTGCTAAAAGCTGTTATTTTTGCTTTTTTAAATAGATTTACGGTTTCTTTTTCAAATTCTTTGATACAGGTTATGACTAAAAATTTCATGTGTTTATTTTTTTAATTTACTTTTTTCCAAATAATAATATAAAACAGGCACTGCTATTAAAGTTAAAAAAGTAGAGAAAATCGTTCCTCCTAATAATGAAATAGCTAAACCTTGAAATATTGGGTCAAATAACATTACTACAGCACCAATTACAACAGTTCCGGCAGTTAATAAAATTGGTGTTGTTCTTACTGCTCCTGCTTCAATTACAGCTTGCCTTAGCGGTATACCATCATTCAAACGCAAATTGATAAAATCAACCAATAATATTGAATTTCGAACCATTATTCCTGCAAGGGCGATTAAACCAATCATAGATGTTGCCGTAAAATATGCATCAAAAATCCAGTGGCCTAAAATAATTCCTATCAGTGATAAAGGAATTGAAATTAGCATAACTATTGGTGATCTAAAACTTTGGAACCAACCAACCAATAAAATATAAATAATAATGATTACAACGGCAAATGCAGCTCCAAGATCACGAAAAACTTCAAAAGTAATTTGCCATTCACCATCCCATTTTACGGTATATTCACTTTCATTATCAGGTTGTTTATTCCATTCTTCTTGTAGGGTATAACCCTTAGGCATTTTGATATCTTTCAATTTATCTGAAAAATCAATAATGGCATAAACAGGGCTTTCTAAATCACCAGCCATATCCGCAGTTACATAAACCACACGACGTTGATTTTTATGCATGATACTTTTTTCAATAATATCTTTTTTGACATGAATCAAATCTCCAATTGGAATTGCAATACCTTTTTGTGATATTACTTTAATTTGTAAAAGATCTTTATACGTAGCTTTTTCTTTTTCTTCTAATCGTAAAACAATTCCCACTTCTTTATTGGCATTTTCATGATAAAGTTTACTAATTGGTCTATTAGAAAGAGCCATGTTCATGGTAGCAACAATTTGTTGTGGCGCTATGCCATTGAGCATTGCTTTTTCTTTATCAATTTCAAATCGATACTCTATCTGATCATCTTCTATCATCCAGTCAACATCCACAACGTCTTTTGTAGATGCGAAGATTTGTTTTAATTGCTCGGCAATTTTAATTTGTTCATCGTAATCGGGGCCATAAACTTCGGCTACCAAAGTAGATAAAACCGGTGG
>CAYPHN010000308.1:0-4127 GCA_964410265.1 uncultured Flavobacteriaceae bacterium
AAAGGTAATTCTGCGCCAAGGTATTCAAACTGGTAATCAATAGGTTTTACGAGTTTATATGGTAGCTGATTATTTTCTAGGTCAACAATGGCCTTAGCCAACATACCAATAGTATTTTCTTTAGGTGGTTGTGAACTATGACCACCGTTGGTCTCAACGATGAGTCTAAATGAAGAAAAACCTTTTTCAGCTAAATTAACCATGGCGACGGGATTGTCAATTCCCGGAACTAGGTTTTCTGCCAAAAAACCACCTTCGTCTAGTGTCATTGCGGCATGAACACCTTTTGCTTTTAAATGCTTTACGATTTCAGCAGCTCCATTTGCTCCACCAACTTCTTCATCATGACCAAAGGCAAGGTAAATAGTTCGTGAAGGCACATAAGATTCTTCAAGTAATTTCTCTACCGCTTCTAATAAACCTATTAAGGTGCCTTTGTCATCCATTGAACCTCGACCAATAATATGTGTTTCAGAAACTTCACCATCGAAAGGACCTGCTTCCCAATCGCCTAAAGTGGGTTGATCTACTGGTACAACGTCTTGATGTGACATTAAAATTATAGGTTTTTTTGATGTGTCTAATCCTTCCCAAGTATAAAGTAAACTGTAAGTATTAATTTTTTCTAGAGATAGTGTTGTATGTGTTAAAGGAAAGGTTTCTTCAAGAAACCTATGAAAGCCATAAAACGCTGTTGAATCAGGAATGGCATCTTCATTAAAAGAAATTGTTTTGTATTGTAAACCTCTTGAGAGGTTTTGAAAGATATCACTTGGTAGGTCTATGTTCTCCATACTCTCTGAAGCTACCTGTTTAGAACTGAGTCTTAAGGTATTGAAAATTAAAACACCTAAGATTACAACAATTGCTGCAACAACTAAAAGAATTATTTTTTTCATAAGGACTCGTTATTAAATCATTGGTTAGTTATAATTCTGACTAATGTCAAATTTAGTTATTGATTATCAATTAGTTGTAGTTTTTATCAATTATTATTATTTTACACTATTTTATTATTATTCCTTTGTCGTTAGCAGAAGAAATTAATCTCGGTTTCGTAGGACTAAATCTAAAGAAAAGAATGACAATGAATTAGCTCCTTTTTTAATAGGATAGGATTCCCGTTTGTACGGGAATGACATTTCCTATTCAACCACCTCCACAAACAAACCTTCATCAGTCTTATTTACTTTAGCTAAATTATTCTTTGTTAGGCCTTTAATGGTTTTATCCCATTTTTTATTGGATAAGCCTGATTGGGTTTTTAAGTCACTTAAACCAATTGGAGAATTAGATTTTAATATTTTTAACACAGATTTTTCTTCATCATTCAATTCAACTGCCTGTGCGGCTCGCACTTCGGGTTTCATTTGGGGAAAGAATAAAACTTCTTGAATAGAGGCATTGTTGGTCATAAACATCACCAAACGATCAATTCCTATTCCAATACCAGAAGTAGGTGGCATTCCATATTCTAAAGCTCTAACAAAATCCATATCAATAAACATGGCTTCATCATCACCTTTTTCCGATAATTTTAATTGTTCTTGAAAACGTTCCAATTGATCAATAGGGTCATTTAGTTCTGTATAAGCATTGGCCAGTTCCTTACCATTTACCATCAGTTCAAATCGTTCGGTCAAAGCCGGATTATCACGATGTTCTTTACATAAAGGGCTCATTTCTTTAGGGTAATCTGTAATAAAAGTAGGTTGTATATAATGGTGTTCGCATTTTTCTCCAAACAATTCATCGATCATTTTACCAACTCCCATTGCTTCATCGGCTGGTATACCAACTTGATTACAAACTTTACGAAGTTCTATTTCACTCATCCCTGCTACATCAAATCCTGTATGAATTTTTATGGCTTCTAAAATTGGAACACGAGCATAAGGTGCTTTAAAATTAATTCTATTATCTCCTACCTGAACCTCTGATGTGCCATTAGAATCTATTGCTACTTTTTCTAACAATTCTTCTGTCATTTCCATCATCCAGTTATAATCTTTGTAGGCAACATACAATTCCATAACCGTAAATTCCGGATTGTGGGTACGATCCATTCCCTCGTTTCTAAAATCTTTAGAAAACTCATAAACCGCATCAAATCCACCAACAATCAAACGTTTTAAATACAACTCATTGGCAACTCGTAAATACAATGGCATGTTTAAAGCATTGTGATGTGTGATAAAAGGTCGTGCCGCTGCTCCACCTGGAATAGGCTGTAAAATAGGTGTTTCTACTTCTAAATAATCACGTTCATTAAAAAACTGACGAATAGAATTGGTGATTTTTGTTCGTTTGATAAACGTTTCTTTTACATGATCATTCACCATTAAATCAACATAACGTTGTCTGTATCTCAATTCCGGATCACTAAAAGCATCATGTGCTTTACCATCAGCATCTATTTTAACAATAGGCATCGGTTTTAAGGCTTTTGATAAAACGGTTAATGTTTTAACTTTTACAGATATTTCACCAACTTTCGTTTTAAAAACCTCTCCTTTTATACCAATAATATCTCCTATATCTAATAATTTTTTAAAAACCTCATTGTACATCATCTTATCATCTCCCTCACAAATTTCATCGCGATTGATATAGATTTGCATTCTTCCACTGGCATCTTTCAATTCAGCAAAAGAAGCTTTTCCCATAATACGGCGACTCATAATTCTACCGGCTAGAACAACTTCTTTGCCATTTAAATCTTCAAAATTTTCCACAACTTCTTTAACTGTAGAAGTGGTTTTAAACTGTGCAGCTGGATAAGGGTTAATACCTAAATCGCGTAATTTTTGAAGAGATTCTCTTCTTACAATTTCTTGCTCTGATAATTGCATTGGGTTCTTTTTTATGATTTGTAAAAAATAAGCTGCAAAGATATTGATATTTACCATGATTTCAATTGACGAAGGCTGATTTTTTGTTTTGGCCGTTGGCTGTTGGCTGTTAGCTGTTGGCCGTTGCCTTTGGTGGTCAACCTATATTAGGGACGTACATCTATTCTCTCTTTTCTCTCTTCTCACTTCTCTATTCTAACAGATCACCACGTCGCTCATTCTTCGCGGCTCGTGAAGACGTGAAACTCTACATCAACAATACCCATATTTTAGTATTCTATTTTCTCAATTCTCTCTCCTCTCCCCTCTCTCCTAATTTCTCAATTGCAATTTGTTATTTAGAAATTGAATACAGACCTTTGCAAAATCAACTAAAATTGAATTTATGAGTTTTTGGCGCGTAATTTTATCTATTTTTCTTCCACCCTTGGCTGTGCTTGACAAAGGTTGTGGTTCCATAATCATTGTATTTCTATTAACCTTGGCAGGATGGATTCCTGGAGTTCTTGCAGCATTAATTATACTAAACAACCCTAAAAATTAAACAGTTTTAAACTTCTTAAAATATAACATCTTAGCATGCAAAAAATACGACTTCAAGATATTGGTTTAAAAAACTATAAAGATGCATGGGACTATCAAAATGCCTTGTTTCAAGAAATTATAGATATTAAACTAGCAAATAGAGATCGTGAGGAACAAAAGCAGACTCCTAATTATTTTTTATTCACAGAACACCCTCATGTATATACCTTAGGTAAAAGTGGCGACGTAAATAATTTATTGTTGAGTGAAAAACAATTGGAAGCCAAAGGAGTTACTTTTTTTAAATCCAATCGAGGTGGAGACATAACCTATCATGGTCCGGGTCAAATTGTAGGTTACCCAATAATCAATTTAGATTATTTTTTTCCAGACATCCATTTGTATATGAGAAAATTAGAAGAAGTAATTATATTAACACTTGCCGAGTATGATTTAAAAGGTAAGCGAAGTGAAGGTGAAACCGGGGTTTGGCTAGATACCGGAACACCTTTTGTAAGAAAAATTTGTGCTTTAGGCGTTAGAACTTCTCGTTGGGTTACCATGCATGGCTTTGCTTTAAACGTAAGTACAAATTTGGGGTATTTTGATCATATTATTCCTTGTGGTATAAAAGGTAAAGCAGTTACCTCCTTAGAGGTAGAACTGGGTATAAAACTCAATCCTAAAGAAGTTAAATCCAAAATATTAAAACATTTTTCTGAAGTTTTTAAAGCGGAGTTTATTAGTGAG
>CAYPHN010000309.1:0-4107 GCA_964410265.1 uncultured Flavobacteriaceae bacterium
GGATCTCTGTTTTAATTTTTTGGCAGCCAACCCTCTTGGAATATTTGGTTTGCAAAAATAATATATTGCATTTTTAGGAAACAAAGGCAAAATTTTATCGAGATTCTTATCATCAACCACACCTAAAACAAAATGTAAAATCCTAAATGTTTCACCTTGCAATTGATCTAAAACAATTTCTAACCCTTCTTTATTATGAGCTGTATCACAAATAACCTTGGGTTGTAAGTTTAATATTTGCCAACGACCTTTTAAGCCAGTATTCTTAACAACATTTTGTAATCCTCTTTTTATATCAATATCAGAAAGTGATATACCTTTTTCTGCCAAAACATTAAAAGTTTGCATCGCAGTTTTTACATTTTTAATTTGATAACTACCTAATAAATCCGTTTTATAAGTATTTTTTATATAGTCTTCGGCAAAAAATATTGGTGCATTATTCTTTTTAGCAATTTTTATAAAAACTGTATCTACTTTTTCTTTCTTCTCACCTATCACTACCGGAATACCTGGTTTTATTATTCCACCTTTTTCAAATGCAATCTCCTCTAAAGTTTCACCTAAAAACTGTGTGTGATCTAATCCTATATTCGTTATAACTGACACCAAAGGATTGATAATATTGGTAGAGTCTAACCTACCTCCAAGACCAACTTCTACAACTGCTATATCTATATTTTGCTTAGCAAACGTATCAAAAGCCAAACCAACTGTCATCTCAAAAAAAGAAAGTCCTTGTTTTTCTATAAACACTTTATTATTATTGATAAAATCAACAACTTTTTCTTCAGTTACCGGTTTACCGTTAACTCTAATTCTTTCCCTAAAATCTTTTAAATGTGGTGAAGTATACAAACCTGTTTTAAAACCTGCCTCTTGTAAAACTGATGCGATCATATGACTCGTAGAACCTTTTCCATTGGTACCTGCCACGTGGATTGATAAGAATTTTTTATCCGGAAAATTTAAATGTTTAGAAAGCGCAATGATGTTGGTTAAGTCTTTTTTAAATGCAGCTGCACCTTGCCTTTGATACATTGGAAGTTTTGCAAACATCCATTGCAATGTTTCTTTGTAGTCCAAAATCATTTTGATAAAGAAAAATTATAAATGATAGTTCCTATTTGCTTGGTAGGAGCGTTACTATCGGCATTAAATTTGGTTTTTAAGGCTGCTTCCTTCGCGCGACTTAATAAACAGTCAGCAGTAGCGGTTGAGCCTTTAACTCCAGGTGTAGCACTTATGACTCTTCCATTTTTATCTACTGATATACTAACAAATACCCGCCCTTCTTCATTGCAATCGTATGTAGGTTTAGGTGTTGCCAAGGCTCTCCTATTTCCCAATTGATAATTACCTCCACTTCCTGTACCTCCACTACCATAATATCCACTTGCATTTGGGTCGCCAGTTATTTTACCTTTATCTCCAGGTTTATTGTCATTTCCTTCTCCTCCAGTGGCTTTCCCGTCGCTTTCACTAAAACCGCCCATTAAAGCATCGAGTTGTTTTCTTTTAGCGGCTTGCTCTTGCTTTTCTTTTTCAATTCTCTTATTTTCAGCAATAACCTTTTGGCGTTGTATTTGAGCCTTTCGCTCTATTTCTTCTTTTCTTTTATCTTCTGCTATTTTCATTGCGTCATTTTCTTTCTTTCTCGCTTCTTCACGCTTTTTTATAGCAATTGATTCTTCATTATTTTGGGTAATTACATCTTCTGTAACAGCATTTGTAGCCGGTACACTCTCTACCTGCTCTTCTACAACCTCCTCTTCTACTATTGGTTCTTCAACAATGTTTTCTTCAATTGGCTCTTCTTGTTGTATAGGTTTTAATGCTTCCGTAGGTTGTTTGTTACCACTACCAAAATCTGTAGTTCCAAAATTCACAGATATGCCATACTCTTTAGGCGGATCAAAATACCGCATACCAAAATTAAAAATCAGCAATAAAATAACCATCGCAATAATTGTAGTTAATGATGCTGATTTTCTTTTATGTTTTGTATCTAAATAAGACATGTTTTTAAGAAACCTAAATATATTTAATATACAATATTTATATTATTTTGGTCGAACTGCAAGTATTACTTTAATCTTATTTCTGTTAGCAATATCTAATACTTTAACAGCCTTTTCAATAGGAACACCTTCTTCTGCTCGAAGCACAATGGTTGGATTTTCTTTATCTACTATTTTATCCAACAAAAATTGTTCCAACTCACTTTCTGCTACTTTTTTCTTATCAATATAAAAATTTAAATTTTTAGTAATACTTACTGCAACCGACTTTTTATTTTCTGTTTTGCCATCTGCTTTCGGTAATAATATATCTAGGGCATTTACAGTAACTAACGTTGAAGTAAGCATAAAAAATATCAATAACAAAAAAACAATATCCGTCATGGAAGACATATTGAATTCCGGACTTATTTTATTTCGACTTCTAAATTCCATACAATAATTAAAGCTAAATATTAAACAGGTTCATTTAACAAATCTAAAAACTCTACCGAGTTTGCTTCCATTTGATAAATTACTTTATTGGTTCGAACAATTAAGTGATTATAAGATATATACGATATAATTCCTACTATTAGTCCAGCAACGGTTGTTGTCATTGCGGTATACAAACCATCACTCAATAATTTAATATCAATTTGGCCACCTGCATTTGCAATTTCATGAATTGCGACTATCATTCCTATAACTGTTCCTAAAAAACCTATCATGGGAGCAGCACCGGCAATAGTTGCTAAAACACTAACGTTTTTTTCTAGTTTATAAATTTCTAGTTTACCTGCATTTTCAATAGCTTTATCTATATCTTCTAAAGGTTTACCAATACGTGAAATACCTTTTTCAATTAATCTGGCAACAGGTGAAGTATTATTCTGACTTAATATTTTGGCGGCCTCTAAATTGCCACTCAGAATATTATCTCGGATTTGATTCATATAATTCTTATCAATTTTAGCAGCAGCTTTGATTGCTAAAAATCTTTCAAAATAAATATAAAGTGCAATTAAAAGTAATACAAATAACAAAGCCACTATGATCTGACCTCCCAATCCCCCATCCATAATTAAGTTATAAATAGATAGTGTTTTTTCTTCTGAGATCACATTATCTAAACCTTCAGGGTCTACCCCCGAATCTTGCATAAAAATTAACGCCATATTTTTGAATTAAAAAGTCTTAAAATTAACGAATGACATTCTTATAAATTGTTTTAAAATTCTTAAATTTTACTTAAATATTTTAAAAAACGTCACGCATTAGTATAATAAATATAGACCCTACAACAAAGCCAATTGCTGCCAACCAAGCTATATTTTTAAAATACCAGAAAAAATCGATTTTTTCCATGCCCATAGCAACTACACCAGCGGCAGATCCAATAATTAACATACTACCACCAGTACCTGCTGAAAAAGCCACAAAATGCCATAAATGAGCATCCATTGGTTCTTGAAACATTCCCATACTTGCCGCGACCAACGGAACATTATCTACTATCGCAGAACCAACTCCTAGCAACATCACAACAATATCAGTATTAGGAATAATTGTTTTAAGAGATTCTGCTCCAATAAATAACATACCCAAAGATTCTAAAGCTGCTACAGCCATTAAAATACCAAAGAAAAATAATACACTAGGCATTTCTATTTTTGATAATGAAGCATGTACCGGACTATGATACCCTTGTGAATCATCACCCTCCATATCAATAACATTGGAAATACTAAATTTAGATCTGCTATAAATTTCAGCAAAAATTCCAACTACAGATAATGAAAGCATCATACCAACATAGGGCGGTAAATGGGTTATGGTTTTAAAAAATGGAACGAACACAATCATACTCAATCCAATATACAACATAGTTGGACCGTGCTTGCTTTTTGTTGTACTAGTATCACTTTCATCTATTTCAATATCGCCCTTAAAAGGTTTCAAATAAGTCGCTATCAATGTTGGAACTATCATACATAAAAGAGACGGTATAATTAAATGTTCAACCAAACTTAATGCAGTTACTTTTTTACCAATCCATAACATTGTTGTAGTAACATCACCAATTGGAGACCAAGCTCCACCAGCA
>CAYPHN010000310.1:0-4100 GCA_964410265.1 uncultured Flavobacteriaceae bacterium
TATTTTATATATTTCTAGTACCAAGTTCATAGACTTTTTCCAAACATTCAATTCTTTAAAGTTATGTTTCATTTTATTTTTTTTGATTTTTTGATTTTGAGATATTAAGACTAAAAGATTTTAAGATAATTATTTGCTCAACACCTAAAAGTCTCAACATCCCAAAATCCCAACATCTCAATATCTAAAAATCCTCTAAAGTATACACGTTTTCTCTTTCAATAAAACATTTAAAATAGAATGATTTAAGGAATAATCTACCGCTAAGTCAATTACATGAACCCCATCCTCTGTTAAACTTTTAGCAAGTATTTCTCTAAAATTTTCATCAGACGTTGGTCGATGACCGATAGCACCATAACTTTCTGCATATTTTACAAAGTCGGGGTTTTTATAATCCAATCCAAAATTATCAAAACCCATTCCTTCTTGTTTCCATTTTATCATTCCGTACGAGCTATCATTAAGAATAATAACAACTATATTCAATCCCAACCTTGTAGCAGTTTCTAACTCTTGAGAATTCATCATAAACCCACCATCGCCACAAACTGAAATTACTTTCTTATTGGGGTTAATTAGTTTTGCTAGCATTGCCGAAGGCAATCCCGCACCCATTGTTGCTAAAGCATTATCTAATAACAAAGTATTGGGTTGGTAACATTTGTAATTACGAGCAAACCAAATCTTATAAACTCCATTATCTAAAGTTACAATTCCATCATCAGGTAACTCTTCTCTAACAATATGAACCAACCGTTGGGGTAAAATCGGAAAACGTTGATCTTCTGAATATTTGGCTAAATGTTCTTCTACTTCTTCTTTAATTCTGTCATAATAGGAGAGGTCCCAATTGCTTTTATCTGAAATATGTGCAGAAAGATGTTTAACCGATGAAGCAATATCTCCAATTACATTTAATTGAGGGAAGTAAACCTCATCCACTTGTGCAGGAAAAAAGTTAATGTGAATTACTTTGGTTCCATTTTTTTCCATAAAAAATGGCGGTTTTTCTATCACATCATGCCCAACGTTAATAATTAAGTCTGCACGATTAATGGCACAATGTATAAAATCATCGTCAGATAAAGCTGCTGTGCCTAAAAATTTAGGATGTCGTTCATCAACTACTCCTTTTCCCATTTGTGTATTAAAAAAAGGAATGCCAGTTTTTTCAATAAATTCTTTTAATGCTTTGCTTGTTCTTTTCCTGTTAGCTCCAGCACCAATTAACAACAAAGGCATTTTTGCTGCCTCTATTAGTTGCGCAGCTTCACGTATTGCAAGTTCATCAGCATCGGGTCTTCTAAATCCTACCACATCAAAAACTCTGTCTTCACAATCCTCTGCGGCAATATCTTCTGGTAGTTCTAAATGAACAGCTCCTGGTCTTTCTTCCATCGCCAATCGAAAAGCTTCTCTAACCATAGATGGAATATTATTACCATTCACTATTTGGCGAGTATATTTTGTTATCGGACGAAATAAATCTATAATATCTACAATTTGAAACCGCCCTTGTTTGGATTTTTTAATGGGCTTCTGTCCAGTAATCATCATCATTGGCATTGCACCTAATTGTGCATAAGCTGCTGGCGTTGTAAAGTTAGTTGCTCCAGGGCCTAAAGTTGCTAAGCAAACTCCAGGCTTACCAGTTAATCGTCCATAAGTAGCTGCCATAAATCCTGCTCCTTGTTCATGTCTGGTTAGTACTAACTTAATTTTGGAATCTTTCATAGAATCCAAAAAATCAAGGTTTTCTTCTCCTGGGACTCCAAAGATGTATTCTACTCCTTCGTTTTCTAGTACCTTAATAAATAAATCAGATGCTTTCATATATGTTTTTTAATAATTAATTATTCTCATTTCACCTAATTTTATTATCCATATTAAAAATGTTCTAAATGATCATAAAAATCATTAATCTAACTGAATTATGGAAGTAAAAACTTAATACTTAGGCGATATTTAAAATATTTATTTTTTACGCTTTAACTCCCTATTTATCTCAATCTTTAAAATCAATCGCAACGTGAGCACCATCACAATATGGTTTATTATTAGAAGCTCCGCATCTGCAAAAGGCAGTTGTTTTATTTTTGGTTTCTTTCTTTCCGTCCTTATCTTTTATATTTAATGTTCCATAAACCAAAAGAGGCCCATTCTCAAGAACTTCAATTTTAGTTTTTAGCAGAACTGCTTCTTGACTTTCTTCTCCATTAATATAATAACTTAATATGACTATCCGATAGCTTACACATTCTTTTTCCATTTGCATGAAACAGAATCGATTACGACCCTGTCGAATACCGAATCGAAGTATCTTCTGTTGAATTTGTAGCAATACTCGTCGAGATAGCTTTGTAGATAGTCATTGCCTACGGAGTGGTGTACGTCCAGTAAGAGCCTTTTGGCGTTGCTGATAGCAATGTGCACCCAAGGCAGAATCTTCGAGGCTTCATTTTATGGTTGTCAAATTGAAATCTTAATAATTTGTTTTTCTCTTTTTTTCACACCTTGGAAGATAACAGATTTTAAATCTTTAGAAACAACGCCGTTTCTGACATAATACCAAAAACTTGATTTTTCATCTTCGATTAGTTTTTTGTATTTAACTCCATCATTATTTATTGACACCAAATAAAGATTTGATTTTCTTGGGCCAGGCTGGATAAATTCAAATCTGTTATTTTTCAATTCTTTGAGATTACCATTAAAAAAATAATATGCAGTACCATTTATATATGTTGATACAAAAGATGATTTTTTAATTCCTATCTGTCTTTTGTTAATATTCCTTGACCAAAGTATTTTTCCCTTATTATTAATTTTTATGCTCAAAATATCATCATAATGATGAACAACTTCTTTTATGAAACCTGAGTTTGAGTTATTTGATTGCTCTGGAAAAAGCATATTTTGCCGAGATAAATTTGGGTTCACGATAGTATATTCTTCCGCACTAATAATTATGTTTTCTTTCTCATCAATAATTAAACTTCTAACTTCTAAGTTTCTTATTCTTTTTGACTTTTCTTCTTTTCCTTTTTTGTATTTATCTGTATAAAATTGTTCGGTTAGAGTCTCAAAGGATTTTTTATTAATTTTAAAATCGTTTAACTCTAAATTGTAATGACAAACACCTTCTAAATAATCTTCTCCTTCAGTACTGTAAAGTCCAACTAAGCTTATACTTTCAGCTTTTGGAAGAATGAACAAAGAAGTAATAAACTTATTATTCTCCTTAAACTTAATTTGTTGTTTAAATTCATTTTTGAACTTAAACAACTCATAATTATAATTAGACTTTCCTTTCTTTTCAGCTTTCCGAGATTCATTTTCATAATTCTTTTGCAACAAATATAGAGTGCCATCATAGTCACTTATATCAATACTTTCAAAATCAGAATATTTATCTTGGTTGGTATGTTTTACCTCATATTCTTTGTTAAAATTATTGTCGTATACCGAGAAATAATAAACTTGATTGTTCTTTTCGATATACTCAAATTGAATAGTGAAGAATTTTTTATTTTCTGAGAACTCTATTTTACCAAATGGATTTTCGCTGATAAATCTAAATTGTTGAGACAAGTAATCTGAGCTAGAATCCCCAAAATATCGATTAAAAGTATCCTTATCAAAAGACTTCAATAATCTCTTTTTAAATTTTAAGTCCTCAATTTTTGATTCTAAAATATTTACATCAACAATTTTATTCTCTTTGTTATAATCAAATTGTATGAGACTAACATTGCCATTCTTGATAATCATTCCTTTTAAATGATTTTTTTCCTCATTCGTCAAGGTGATTTTTTTCACGAGTTTTAATTCTTTGTCATAATGTTCGATATAGTATTCTTTCGGATATGGGTTATAACTAAGAACAGTTTCTGTATTTCTTATAATTATTAATCCATCATTTCCATCGCTTTCAGAAAATAAAAGAGTAGTATTTATTATTTTATCTTCATTCAATTCTCCTATAAGAATCCTAACGTCTAAACCTTGTCCAAAAGATGAAAAACTAGCAATTGAAAATAAGATTACATGACTATCGGATTCCTTGCATAATGACTAAATATTCAGTATCTTACTAA
>CAYPHN010000311.1:0-1087 GCA_964410265.1 uncultured Flavobacteriaceae bacterium
GTGACTTTTCGTTAGCTAGAGAAATTAATCTCGGTTTTCCCGTGATGTGGGGAATTAAGCCCAACGTTTAGTATATGAAAAGTAGCGGATTTTATGCACTAATTTTTCAGATTAATACTGACCTTAAATTTATAAAATTCATTTTCGTTTTAGCACTTAAACCGCTGTTTTTTATATACATTGTTACCTGGCTGGCGTTTCTTTCCGCAAACTTGCTAGCGTTGGCGGTTTAAGCTCTTTTATTTTTTATAGCGTTGGCTCTAAGCGTTGGCAAAAAAATAAATGTGCTTGAACCTTGCGTAGGCAATTCCGATTAGATTAAACTATATCTTTCACTTGGCGGAAACAAAAGTTCAATTCCTTTCGGTTTAATTTTAAATAACGGTCCTTTTTCCACAACCTTACCTTTCGAGTTTCGTTTTATCAAATGGTCGAGTGTAATAATTCCTTGGTCAATTAGTAAATCGAATTGAGAAGTTATTGGTTTTTTCGTGTGCTCAACTAATTTATATTGAAAATGCTCTCGGTCATTTATTCTAGTACTTTCGGCTTCAACCCAAAATGTTTCTTTGTGCTTTTCTCTTAATCGATTGTGAAGTTTGTCCAAAGTCCAGACAACAAAATCTCCAATCTCTGGCTTATCTGAATTTTCAATCAATTGTTTTATATCATTATCAATTTTAAGATTCAGACCTTGTGAATTTCTTGTAATTGCCGAAACTGTACAATACAACTTAAAATCCTCTTCACGTTCGTATCCAAAATTATTCAGAATTTCTGCGGAACTTTTAAACTTGCTTAAACTCCAATCTGGAACTTGAGCAAATAAATTTTTTCTATTAGTTCGACTTTTTCTAAATGATTTTAACTCAATTCCTTTGTAATCTGGTTTTTTAGAAGAATTTATATCAATTCCAAGTGCAGTTTCTAGTGTTCGCCCAACAGAAGTGTCTGCATCAACCATTGATGGTATTGGTCCAGCACTCGCTATTTTTCTTAACATTCCTAAAAGTTCAAATGCTACTTCACTTTCTGTATTATTAATCTCTTTGATTAAATCTTGTAATGGATTTTGAATTGAAGAATT
>CAYPHN010000311.1:1187-4068 GCA_964410265.1 uncultured Flavobacteriaceae bacterium
CTGTATTATTAATCTCTTTGATTAAATCTTGTAATGGATTTTGAATTGAAGAATTTATTAAAGATTCAATGTCTAATTGGGTAAGATTAAAAACCTGAAAACTATCGTCAAAATATGCAATTGCAATAATGTCATTTGCTTTTGCAATTTTTGTCATTTTGTAAAACCAAATTCTTGGGTCTCCACTTTTGGTAACTGGACGATACAAAGATGCTTGAGATTTAATCGTTTCAAATCCAGTATGGACAATGGTTGGAATTATAATTTTATGATTTGGACCTTGTAATTGTTGGTCGTAATCGTGAATGTTTTCACTTTTTAAAAAACTTCTAACCGAACCTGTTGCATCCATTATGGATTTTTTAAGTCCTGTTTCAGTTGGTTCAATTAAAGTAAGAGAAACTTGATTTTTCGTTAGTAGTTTTATCTTATTCTGTTCTGCCTCTGTAAGTTTTCTCACTTGATATTTTTTAAAATTTCACTTGCTACTGCTCTTGCCAACAAAGGTGGTATAGCATTTCCTACTAGTGTATATTGTGGCACTTCAGTTTTTCTGTTATTACCTCCAGTTGAACGTTTTCCTTGAAAAACAAAAGAGTCATCAAATGATTGCAAACGTGCCATTTCTCTTACTGTTAATGCTCTAGGCGAGTTGTAATGAATGTAATCATCTGCAATAGTCATTATTGTAGAACTTTGCTCATCTGGCTTTAAAACATTATAGTTTCGTTTATTTGTTGAAAGACCTAATTTCACTAATTCTGGTTGTGCTTTTTTATAATTACCTTTTTTTAAAATAACATCAAGACGTTTGATTACTGTTTCATTTTGTTTGCTTGTTTTATGATTGTTTAGAGAGTCAAAATACTTTTCTCCACTTTCAAGTCCTGCTGAATTTTTTACATAGAAAGGTTTCGTTTGTGGTTTGAAACGCTCAATTAATCTTCCTTTCTTTGACCATTCCGCAAAGGATTTTCCAGATTTAGTATTTGGTTTTCCATCAATATTCCTTTTCTTAAGAAGCTTTGTCATTTTTTTTGCTGTTCCATTATATTGTGTTGAAATATCAACCAATTCATAATGATGAGCTTCTTGATTATTACCAACAAAATCTAAATCATAAAGTGCTTCAAAAATGGTTACTTTTTCTTCTTCGGAAACTGTTGGTGAAATTTCAGAAATATACTTTTGGTCTTTGCGACAACCTATGAAAAGTACTCTTTCTCTATTTTGAGGAACACCATAATTTGATGCGTTGGCAACAAATGGCTTTTCTATTTTATACAGTCTAATACTTTCTAGAATCGTGTCTAATTCCTTTTTTTGTGATATGTTACAATGTGTTTTTAATATTTCAATTGATTCATCAAAAGACGTAGTGTAAATTTTTAGAGCGGTTATAATGTCTTCACAATCTTTTTTGTAATTAGTTGGGATTTTTAAAGTTTTGAAAGCGTTTTCAATTTTTGAAATAATGTTTTCAGAACCTATTTCTGTTAGAAAGTTAGTAAATGCGCTAGCAAAATCATCACTATCAATATTACAAAAATCCTTTTCTTTAATAATATCACGCTTTAGTTTGTCCCATTCTTTAGAGCGTGCTAAAAGATTAAAACCGTGACGAATGGTACTAATATTTTCGTCTGTTTTACTTGTTTTGTAGTCTGCAATTTTTGGGGTTAATTTTTTGAATCGATTTTCTACAAATCTGATAAAGTCTTCTCTTCCAGACTCCTTGTCTTTTTCGAGTAGTTTTTCAAGCTCTACTCTTTTGATAATACTATCAAAAAGAAATGAATTTGATTCTTTTCGTATTTTTTTGATGAACGAGTTTAGCAATGGGATTTCTTTAATGTCAACAATAGAATTAATTTCTTTAATGATTAACTCTTTTATTTTCCCTCCTTCTTTGGTTAAAATTCCTTTCACGTTTTCCATTACGAAATATTTCGGTTGTAAAACCTTAATTACTTCTAAATAGTGAGAAAATAAATCATCTTTTTTGTCAAATTTTTTCCTTTTTCCTGCAAGACTAAAACTTTGACAAGGTGGACCACCACAAACAACATCAATTTTTCTACCATCAATTTTTGATAACAAATTGTCGAGAAAATCAGGTTCAGTTATATCTTGTTTTAAAAACGCTGCATTTAATCCAAGTTGATGATTGTAACGAACTACGTGTGTCAATTCACAATTTTCGTTTATATCATTTGCTACTATAAAATCGAAAAATTTATTATTTGATTCTGCTTGTAGAAATCCTTCGCTAAAACCACCTGCTCCAGCAAATAAATCAACAAAAGTGAACGGTTTTCCATATAGTGAAACTTGTTCTTTAACAATATTTACATTGTTGTTCTCTTTGTAGTTATTAATATATTCATTCAAAATGGCTTTAACTTCATCTTGAACAAATATTTTTTTATTAGAATGATGTAAAAGTTCGTCTGCTCTTTCTGTCAAAAAGTTTAAGTAGTGATTTACTTCGTGAGACTCTATAGCTAATCCTGTTGCTCGTTGTTTTTTTTTGTCAAACTGTTTTGGTTGTATTTTCTGTCCTGTAGAAAGTTTTATTTGACTTCCATTACAGTTTATTCTTAAATGAATTGGTGCAAATCCTTTTTTGTCAGGTTTGTCTAGGTAAAAGTTTATTGTTGCCATATTAGTTTACGGACGTTTTTACGTACACGGACAAAACTACGGACAAATTTTGTATTTTCTATTTTAAATCTGATTTTTGTTCTGGGTGAGCGTTGGAAAAGGCAAGCTCTTTTTATTTTGTGAGGCACGAGCAAAATGAAATGTGCTTGACTGTGCGGCTGGTTGTATTATACTGATATAGGTTGACTCTTTTTTTGTTAATTTATCTCGTTCAAAA
>CAYPHN010000312.1:0-4066 GCA_964410265.1 uncultured Flavobacteriaceae bacterium
CGAAATACCCCTATGGCTCTGCCTCGGGGATAGTTGGTTTCAAGAAATTTTTATTGGAAGACATCAATATTAATTTTACGGTCTAACGGATTGTAATAATTCATTTTGGGTTTGATATATATTCTAGTATTCAATAGAATAATAGAATATAATTTTGTATGTTTGTAACATGCATCATGTAGATTTTAAAGAAAATAGTTACCGGCTTATAGCAAACATTGCCAAAGCATTGGGTAATGCACACCGTTTAGAGTTGCTTGAACTTGTGTCAAACGGGCCTAAAAATGTGGAAGAACTTGCAAAAGAAGCAAGGCTTTCTTTTGCAAATACCTCCCAACACTTACAAATTTTAAAGCAATTAAATTTGGTAAAAACTAAACGTGTATTTACAAGTATAATTTATTCTGTAGCGGATACCTCCATTCCTTTACTTTTAAAATATTTACACAAAACTGCATACAATCAATCGTTAGAATTAAAACATACCATTTTAGACTTCAGAAAGCAAACCGGTATAACTTCAGTTGAAATAAATGATATTTCTGAAACTAATTATATTTTACTAGATGTAAGATCAGAATCAGAATATAATTTTGGTCATAAAAAAGGAGCAATTAACATGCCTTATGCTATAATCGATAAATCTATGAATACCCTGGATAAGGATAAATTAATCGTTGCTTATTGCAGGGGTGAACTCTGTACTTTTGCAGACAAAGTAGTAAAACAATTACAGAAGGCTGGTTTTAATGCGGTACGTTTAAAAGAAATAATAATGACTAAAACGGGCTAAAGTGACAAATACAATTGAACTCGGTTTAAAGAATAATTGGAAACAATTCTCCCTCTTGGTATTGATAAATGCATTTGTAGGAGGGATGGTAGGCTTAGAACGATCTATCTTGCCACAATTGGCCGATGTTGATTTTGGAATTGCCGCTAAAACAGCAATACTTTCTTTTATTGTTGTATTTGGTTTTACCAAAGCCATTACAAACTATTTTACCGGAGTATTGGCCAATAAAATTGGTCGTAAAAATTTATTGGTAATTGGTTGGATATTCGCATTGCCTATTCCATTTATTCTTATTCATGCAAGTAGTTGGAACTGGATTATTTTTGCCAATGTACTTTTAGGTATCAATCAAGGTCTTACTTGGTCGAGCACTGTGGTAATGAAAATAGATCTGGTTGGTGATAAAAATCGGGGTCTCGCTATGGGCATTAATGAATCTGCAGGTTATTTGGCAGTAGGTGTCGTTGCTTTCCTTACGGGATGGTTGGCTTCGGAATACGGCTTAAGACCCTATCCTTTTTACATGGGATTTGGATTTGCAGGTTTGGGATTGCTATTGTCATGGTTATTTGTAAAAGACACCATGCATCATGTAGCTAAAGAAACAATGACAAGTAATGTGCAAAAATTAGAAAATATATTTTGGGAGACTACTTGGAAAAACCCCAATTTAGGATCTATTTCTCAGGCTGGATTAGTGAATAATTTAAATGATGGAATGGTTTGGGGGCTCTTCCCTATTTTATTGGCCTCTAAAGGTTTTGGTCTAGAAAAAATAGCAGTAATTGTTGCTGTTTATCCGGTAGTTTGGGGTGTGGGTCAGTTGTTTACCGGAAAAATGGCTGATTATTTGAATAAAAAAAGCATGTTATTTTGGGGCATGCTTTTACAAGGCTTAACTCTTTTACTTATGGTTTTTGCACAAACTTATTTTCACTATATCTTTTTATCCGTTTTACTGGGTTTGGGTACAGCTATTGTATATCCAACTTTTTTAGCGGGTATGGCTGATTATACCCATCCGCAACAGCGGGCAGCCAGCATTGGTGTTTTTCGTCTGTGGCGAGATTCAGGTTATGCATTTGGTGCAATTCTTACAGGAATAATTGCAGATACCTTAGGAGTTTTACCTGCTGTTGTTGTGATAGCCATTTTAACAATTATATCTTCCTTTATCATTTTAGTGCGTATGACAAACCCGTATGAAAAGTTTGGAACAAGCACATAATGCATATCTAATTTACAGAATTATTTTAATGAAGGTATTGTAGTTATTAAAAACAATAGTCCGTTATGTTTTGTATACATTAGATTTAGAGCAAGTTATACAATAATGTTTAAATAAGATAACACATTGATATTCAGATATATAATTCAACATACATAGCTCAAAATTATACGAAGTATTGTAAAAAGTCTATCTAAAACTAATTTTAGATAGACTTTTAAGTTAAGCTATTTTAATAATTTTTTTTTCAGTAAGTCTATTTATTTACCACTTAACTGCTTGTTGTATTCCCATATTTCATCCCAGGTGTTTGAGAAAGAATCATCCAAGCCGTTTATAAAAGCTTCCCAAGAATTATCGCCATGTACTTTTAAAAAGGTCTCTTTAAATTTATTGTCATCATCTAGTTCTGCCCAGTTTTTTAAAAAACTAACCGTAGCTATATGTCTGCCTGTAGTATAACCTTGTCGGAATTGATTATCGTAAACTCCCCAAGGGTTCTCACCAGGCATTGCTTTTATTGTTTCACTTACTTGTGTTAATAAATGATCAATACTATAAGTCATGACCTTTTGCTACTTCACGATATCTTATATAAAGTAATGGATGCGTAACCTCACCAGGTTTTAGCATACTAACATTAGATAATTTATTGTCTTGTTTCCAATATTCACCATTGGTCATTTTCTTAACGTATGGCATTATATTGTCTCTCCAATCCTCATCATGACCACCTTTAGATGGCCGACCATCAATATCTGAAAATTTTAATGGCCCCATCATCCAAACCAGTTTACCAATATTTGGTCCAGTGGCTATACTATAAACACTGGCATCGTATGTACCCTCTTTATGGTATTTCATGTTGTGTTTACGCATATTTTCACCCAATACTTTTAGCTTGGAATTGTCAGGTGTAATTGTAATTTGTTCCCACATTGTGTAAGGTGCTTCATCTTGAGCATTAACCGTTAAAGTTGCACCTAACGCAATAGCGGTTATCATAAGTAATGAAATAGTTTTTTTAAACATAATTTCAGGTATTTAGTTAATATTAATGGATTCGAAATTTTAGTTTTTTATGTAATACCAATTTAACTTTTGAATGTTGTGAAATAAAATTGAATTATTTTATTCAAGATTAAGGCAAAATGTTTCAGCATAACCTCAGCTATGGTTACCTAATTTTAACGAAAACAGTGTTAAAAAGAAACGATTTTATGCCGCATTTTAAGGTTAATTTGGTATAATACTACTAAAGAATAAAATTTATATTAAGCGTACAAACCAAATAGGACGAAATGCTGTATTTATATTCCGAAGGTATATTTTTATTTATCAAAGGAATTCCAATTATAATTATTGAGTTACCCTAAAGCTATTTTATAAAAAAGCTAGATAATTAATTTCTTTTAAAATATTTATGATAAAAACCAGTTTTTTTTGAACTATATTATTAAAACACCTTATTTTTGTCAATCATTTCTAAACGATAGTGATAATATAAAAAAAATGGATAGATTTTCCTTTTTAAACACAGTACATTCTGAATTTATAGCCGACTTATACGAGCAATATCAAGAAAATCCGGATGGAATTGAGCCTAGTTGGAGAAGTTTTTTTCAGGGATATGATTTGGCAAATGCTGATTATGCAATTAACGGCGAAGAAAATACAGAAATTGAAATACCGAATCATGTACACAAAGAATTTAAAGTTATAGAATTGATTAATGGTTACCGAATAAGAGGACATTTGTTTACTAAAACAAACCCCGTTCGTGATCGAAGAGCCTATACACCAACATTGGCCATTGAAAATTTTGGATTAAACAAAAATGATCTGAAAACTAAATTTAATGCAGGAAGTATTTTAGGTGTTGAATCCAAATCATTAGAGGAGATTATTATTCATTTAGAAAGTATATATTGTGATTCTATTGGAGTTGAGTATATGTACATCAGAAATCCTGAGGAAATAAAATGGTGGCAAGACAAACTTAATGAAAATGATAACCACCCCAATTATTCAAAAGAAATAAA
>CAYPHN010000313.1:0-2773 GCA_964410265.1 uncultured Flavobacteriaceae bacterium
AATAATAATATAGCAAAAGCAATTGTAAAACCAGATAATGCTGTACGTAATTTATTTTTACGTATCGTCTGAAAAATTTCAATCCAACGATCTAAACTAAACATAAATTATGCTTTTATTTTTTTATTAACTATTTCATCACTAATAATGACACCATCTTTTAAACGAACTATTCTGTCAGTTTCGTTGGCGATATCTTCTTCGTGTGTAATTACAAATACCGTCATACCTTCTCTATTTATCTCTTTCAACAACTCCATAACCGAATTAGAAGTAGATGAGTCAAGAGCTCCTGTAGGTTCATCAGCGAGTACAACTTTTGGTTTGGTAACCAAAGCACGAGCAATGGCTACTCTTTGTTTCTGGCCCCCGGAAAGTTCACTTGGCAAATGATTAGCCCAATCTTTTAAACCAACTTTGTCTAAATACTCAAGGGCTATTTTTTGTCTTTCTTTTCTGCCTACACCTTTATAATATAGAGGTAAGGCAACATTCTCTAGTGCATTTTTATAGGTAATTAAATTAAACGATTGAAAAACAAACCCTAAAAATTTATTTCTTAAAATTGCTGCTTTCTTCTCATCTAATTTTTCAATTAACTGACCATTTAAATGGTAGGTTCCTTCATCGTGTTCATCTAATAAACCAACAATATTCAAAAGTGTCGATTTACCTGAACCTGAAGATCCCATAATAGATACAAATTCTCCTTCTTTAATATGTAAATCTAAGCCTTTTAATACATGCAAAGATTCTTTACCCATAGGATAAGATTTGTGAAGGTTTTGAAGTTTTATCATTTTAATTAATATTTTTTATACATTTTCAATTATATATGTATACTTTGAAAGTGTTTTTTAATTTTGTTTATATGAATCAAACGAAAAATAAATCAATTGTTCTTTTCGACGGATTATGTAATTTATGTAATTCATCCGTAAGGTTTATTTTAAAACACGATAAAAAAAAACGGTATTCATTTGCTTCACTACAATCAGACGCCGCGACAAAACTTTTGTTACACTTAAATTATAAAAAAGGTGATTTAAATTCTATTGTTTTAATTGAAGGTGCAAAAGTATATTATAAATCAACTGCTGTGCTGCGAATAGCCAAAGAATTAAGGCCTTTATGGAATTGTAGTTATCTATTTATTATCATCCCTAAATTTATTAGAGATTCTATTTATGATTTTATTGCGAATAATAGATACAAATGGTTTGGAAAAAGAGAAACATGCCAAATACATAAGCCTAAATACAAAGATAGGTTTATCAATAAATGACAAACCTATCTAACACACAATTATTCCCCCTTTTTTTATTTAATTTTTGAAGTTTATAAACTTAAATGAAAACAAACTTGGATTTAAATGGACTTCATAAATTAAATTTTTGATATTAAACTTTGTTCTGTGTATAATGGTATTTTAATTCTGGTTTCTGCCCATGCCAAAACCATTTGCGATCCATAACTTTTAGATGTAAATGCAATTGAAAAATTATTTAACATTTTACCCTTACTTGCTGGTACTTCTATTTTAGCAATATTAAATTTTGGATTGTAGAAAAACGCTCCCAAAGTGTCAGTTTTTCCATTCAAAATAATGGTCCAGTAATTTTCATTAGGAATAGTATATAAAACATAAGTTCCTGCTTTTACATATTTATTTCCAAACATAACGTCACTGTAAAATCTTATTTCTGTAGCCTCATTACTTCCTGTTCTCCAAACTTCACCATAAGGTATCTGAGTCCCAAAAACAACATTGTCTTTAGCATTTGGTCTTCCATAAACAACTTTTATTTTTGGAGTTCCGTTTTTATTCAATCTGTGATAAACGATATCATGCGGACTTTTATCTAAGTCTTGAAAATACTGTGCATTTAATTGCGCATTAGACAAACCTGTTATAGACAGAACCAATACGAATGCATATAATTTTATTTTTTTCATTTTGTTAAATATTAAGATTAAAGCTAATTGTTAGTAAATACAATATTTGATTTAATTTTTACTGTAATATTATAAGACCTACTAGGTTTAGTTTATTACCTTAATAGTTTCTCCATTTTTATTGGAAATAGTTATGTCAGATGTGATAATAAAATCAGAAGTGTAAACTTTCAATGTATAATTTCCTTCTTCTAATTTAGATTTGTCAATATCACAAACTTTACCCCTATTATTTGATTTGTGAACCAATTCGTGATTGGCAAGCTCTAAAATTTCGTATTTGTAAAAATTATCTGCCGATGTAAGTTTTAATACATTTGAATTAGAATTTTCAATGATAGTAATAGCTTCTTCCCCATTAGGAAATGTAGTAACATATTTAGTGATCTTATCTGGTTGATTTGCATTGGTTGTTTGTGCAAATCCTGTTAAACTTATTAAAGTAATGGCGATTATTAAGATTGTATTTTTCATAGCGTATGTTTTTAAGTTGTTTTTTATTAGTTTATAGAATTATTAGCTGTAGGTTCTGTTTTATTAGAGATGGTTATATCAGAAGTAATTACAAAGTCTGATGTATAAACTCTTAAAGTATAAGTACCTTCCTCTAGTTTTGATTTATCTATATCACAAACTTTACCCCTATTATTTGATTTGTGAACCAATTCGTGATTGGTTGGGTCTAATATTTCATACTTATAAAAATTATCGGCTGAAGATAATTTTAAATTATCTGAATTAGAGTTCTCTATAATAGTTATCGCTTCTTCCCCATTAGGAAATGTAGTAACATATTTAGTGATCTTATCTGGTTGAT
>CAYPHN010000313.1:2873-4040 GCA_964410265.1 uncultured Flavobacteriaceae bacterium
TTGGTTGTTTGTGCAAATCCTGTTAAACTTATTAAAGTAATGGCGATTATTAAGACTGTATTTTTCATAGCGTATATTTTTTAATGTTGCTTTTTAATATATTTATTTTGTGGATAGGGAAGATAACTTATTCGTAAATATTTATTTAATCTAAATATTTACTTTCAATAGCATAATAGGCTTTAAATCAAAATTTAAAGCATATTCGTTATATGAATAAGCACCTTCAATATAAATCCTTTCTATACTTGAAGTATTAGCAGAATTATGCGATAATTCATGGGTGTTATTCTTTAAATTAATCATATTAAAATCATTCGATTCTAATAATATTTGATCCTCATAATCATTAAAGTCCATATTGTCAATTTTAATGACAAAACTTGTTTCCTGGTTAGAAATGTTATCTATATCTGACTTACTATCTGATTGTTGTGCAAATCCTATCAAGCCAACAATACTGAAACATAAAAATAAAGTTATCTTTTTCATAATTGAAATTTTTAAATTATTTAATTTGAACTCATTTATTGAATTCGTTTTAAAAGCAGAAAATTGTTGGTTGTTTTTTGTAGTTAATAATTTCCGGAAAGGATAATTAATATTTTATTTTGGGTTTATTGAAATTAAGATCTTTATTTTTTACCGGTAAGAATCCTAATTAAAAGTAAATAGAAAATAAAAGTAAAATTATGCCATATTAAAAATTAAATTATTAAATACATTTTTGTTAAAGAGATAAACTGAGATGTCTTTCAGATTACACTCCAAATGTAAGTAGTAAATAGTATATAAAACAATAGTTAAAAATGGTAATTTTAAATATCCCCATAAACAGGTAGAATAAAATCAATTCCCATTTTCTTGTTGACAACAAGTCTTAACCTATTGTAGATAAACTACTTATAAAATTTAAATTGTTAATATCTACTGCTAAAATATGAATGAAATAAAAAATAAAAAAATAAAAAAATAATATTTTAATGAAAATAATAATGGAAACTGGGTAATAATTTTGTCGTTTTTACTAAAATTAATGATTCAAATTTGGATCATTTTTCCAATTTTAGTTTGATCCAAATCAAGAAATGTAAAAAATATCCACATATAAAATCGAAAATGAGTTGACATTTTACTTCTTTTAGGTTTAAAATTTTAAAGAATCTG
>CAYPHN010000314.1:0-4040 GCA_964410265.1 uncultured Flavobacteriaceae bacterium
AATACGAGAATAGAATTGCTGCAACCACTTATTAATGTAGATGGTTGGAAAAAAAGAAAAGCTTCTAATTTACAATTGCAAGCAGCAAATTTACAAACCGAAAGAGCTAGTGATTATTTGGATTTAGAAGTAATTAAAACTTTTATGCAGTTACAATTGGCCTACAAATCAGTAACGGTTATTGAAAAAGCAAAAGAAACCGCTCTTGAAAACAAAAAGATTGCAAAAAATAGTTTGGATCAAGGCTTGATTCAAAATGCTGATTTTTTAAATGTTGCAATTCGAGTTACCGAAATTGAAAACCAATTGCAATATGCCAATAGTAATATTAAAAATGTATCCGACTATTTGGCTTTTCTAGTTGGTGAAAATAATGATATCATTTATCAACCAAATACAGCATTGTCTTTACATGTCGCAAACTTTAATGAAGGCACTCCATTAAACACAAATAGAGGTGATATTCGAGCTATACAATTTGGAGTTGAGGCACAAGAACAAATGCTTAAATCATCTAAGTTAAGCTTTGTGCCAAGGGCAAATGCTTTTGCCAATTACGAATGGAACGATAGTGAAGTTTTTGGCTTTAATACCAATAACTACTATTTAGGACTTCAGTTATCATGGGATGTATTTGGAGGCTTTAAAAACATAGGAAAAATTCATTTTGAAAAAGCCCAATTAGAAAAAGCGAATTTAAACAAAGACAACTACATAGCACAAAGTAAGTTAGAATTAAACAAAACAAAACGCCAACTAATTGATGTAAGAAATAATGTTACTTTATCTAAGTTGGCATTAGAACAATCTGAAGAAGCATTACGAATAAAATCAAATCGATTTGAACAAGGATTAGAAAAAACAACAGACCTATTATTTGTTGAAACGCAATTCCAACAAAAAGAATTAGATTATTTACAAGCTGTTTATAATTACAACTACACTTTGTCATATTTAACCTACTTAACAAAATAATAAAAAATGAATACAATAATAAATAATACGATGAAAACAACTTTACTTATACTTTTACTTTCATTAACTCTGGTAAATTGTGGTGATAAAAAAGAAACTATCACTGACAATTCCATACCTGTTAACGTAACTATAGCCACACCATCCTCACAAAAAGGAGGTTCCTTTTTTAGCGCAAGTGGTCAAATTGAAACAGAACAATTTGCCAATATCAGCACAAGAATGATGGGCTATGTTTCAAAAATACATGTAAAAGTTGGTGATAAAGTTAAAAAGGGACAGCTTTTAATAAACATCAATAATAGTGATATTGAAGCTAAAAAAGCGCAAGCCAATGCAGGGTTAATTCAGGCACAAGCCGGGTTCAACATTGCTAAAAAAGATTACGAGCGATTTAAAAAATTATTTGAACAAAATAGTGCTTCACAAAAAGAGTATGATGATATAAGCACTCGTTATGAAATTGCTAAAGCACAAGTTGAATCAGCAAAACAAATGCAAAATGAAATCAATGCCATGCTTTCCTATAGTAATATCAAAGCACCTTTTAGCGGTATCATTACTTCTAAAACCATCAATGAAGGCGGTATGGCCAATCCAGGTATGCCTTTATTTAGTTTAGAAGCACCAGGCAAATATGTGGCTACGGTACTAGTTCCGGAAACGGAAATAACACAAATAAAGAAAGGTGAAAATGTAGAAGTGTTTATAAAATCATCTAATGAAAAATTATTAGGTACAATAACTGAAGTAAGTAGTTCTTCTCTAAACACAGGTGGTCAATATTTGGTTAAGATATCGTTGAAAAATAATGATAAGATCAAATTATTTTCTGGCATGTTTGTTTCTACAAATTTTCCATTAAAAAATAGTGTAAACAACAATATCACAATTCCAAAATCAGCTTTGGTAAATCAAGGTCAATTAACTGGCATTTATACGGTTAGCAAATCAAATACTGCTATATTAAGATGGTTGAAATTAGGTAAAATATCTGGTGATAAAATTGAAGTTTTAACTGGTTTATCTAAAGATGAAAAATATATAGCTTCTGCCGATGGAAAATTATACAATGGTGTTAAATTAAATGTAAAATAATTAATTATGGATAAAGGTTTTGCAGGAAAAATAGCAGCATTATTTTTAGAATCTAAACTTACTATACTATTAATGATCATTTTTATGATAATTGGTATTTATAGTTCTTATTTGATTCCTAGAGAAGAAGAACCTCAAATAGAGGTACCAATAGCCGACATCTTTGTACAGTTCCCTGGAGCAAGTCCGAAAGAGGTAGAATCAAAAGTGATCAAACCACTTGAAAAAATTGTAAGTAACTTACCTGGTGTTGAATATGTATATTCAACTTCCATGAAAGAACAGGCCATGCTTATCGTTCAATTTTATGTTGGCGAAGATATCGAACGGTCATTTGTTCAATTATACAATGAAATTATCAAACATTTAGATCAAATACCTCAAGGGGTGTCTATGCCATTGGTAAAAACCAGAGCAATTGATGATGTTCCGGTATTAGGCTTGACTTTTTGGAGTGAAAGTTATAATGATTATCAACTAAAACAAATTGCTGAAGAAGTAAATAACGAAATTGAAAAAGTTAATGGTGTTGCTATATCAACAATAATTGGTGGTAGAAATAGAGAAGTTAGTGTTGTTCTTGACAAGGATAAAATGGCTGAAAACAATATTGACTTTTTAAGCGTTACACAAAAAATTCAAGCGAGTAACCAGCAATCTAATTCGGGTAAAATAACCAATAATGATACAGAATTTATAGTACATACGGGTAATTTTCTAAATTCGGTTGAAGATGTTAAAAATTTAATTATTGGTGTAAACAATAATAAACCAGTCTATTTAAAACAAATTGCAGAGGTTACCGATGGCCCGGAAACACCTAAAGAATATGTTTCTTTTGGGTATGGGAAAGCATCTGCAAAAGAAGCATCACAATTTCCATCACAATATAACGCCGTTACACTTTCTATAGGAAAACAAAAGGGTGGTGATGCCATGAAAATATCTGAAGTTATTTTAAATAAAGTAGAAGATTTAAAGAAAAATCTAATTCCGAATGATGTTCATGTTTCTGAAACTAGAAATTATGGAGCGACAGCCTCATACAAAGTGTCTGAGCTACTGACTCATTTGGTAATTGCAATTATATCAGTTTCCTTAGTTGTTATGCTGGCCATGGGATGGCGAGGTGGATTGGTGGTGTTTTTATCGGTTCCTATAACTTTTGCCTTGACTTTATTTAGTTACTATTTTATGGACTATACCTTAAACCGAATTACCTTATTTGCTTTGGTTTTTGTTACAGGTATTGTTGTTGATGATTCGATTATTATTGCAGAAAATATGCACAGGCATTTTAAAATGAAACGCTTACCTTTTAAGCAAGCTGCTTTATATGCAATTAATGAAGTTGGTAATCCAACTATTTTGGCAACATTTACGGTAATTGCCGCAGTATTACCTATGGCATTTGTATCTGGTTTAATGGGACCTTATATGAGTCCGATGCCAATCGGAGCATCTATCGCAATGTTAATATCATTATTTGTTGCCTTGACAATAACACCTTATTTAGGTTATATATTCTTAAGAGAAAAAAATACTAAAAAGAAGAAAACCAATGAAGAAGGTGAGTCTCTTGAACAATCTAAAATTTTTGTTTATTATAAAAAGACTATAGACCCTTTATTAGACAAAAAATCATATCGTATCGCGTTTTTTGGATTAAATATTTTTTTACTACTTGCAACTTCTAGTATGTTTTTAACCAAATCTGTTGCGGTAAAAATGTTGCCATTTGATAATAAAAATGAATTTCAAGTAGTTATTGATATGCCCGAAGGCACCACATTAGAACGTACCGATATGGTTACCAAGGAGATTGCTCAATATATCAAACAAAGTCCCTTTGTAAAGAATTATCAAGCCTACATTGGTACTGCCTCGCCCATTACCTTTAATGGATTGGTAAGACATTACGATTTAAGACAAGGTTCTAATGTTGCCGATATACAGGTGAATTTAAT
>CAYPHN010000315.1:0-4022 GCA_964410265.1 uncultured Flavobacteriaceae bacterium
TTTTGTCCGACATTTATTTGGCGGGATCCCTCTCAGGAATTGATTCTGCAAAGAAAGATTGAATTCTTGTGCGTGCTTTTTCAATTTCTTTATCGGATATTTCTTCCGCTGTTCTCAAAAGTTCAGTCGTATCACGAGAATCTATATCAATACCAAACATACGCATCCACTGAGAAGGGTCTGCAACACCACATGTTTGCCCCATACCTCTTCCACCAAAAACACCAATAGTACTCATATTAAGTGTGTTTTTTATTTGGCTTGCGCGACAGTAAGAAACAATTTTCGATATTTCTTTCGGATCTTCATTACTGCCATATACAAAACGGTGTTGTATACCTATTTCTTTTAAAGCACCTTGTAATACAAGTCCGCCAACTGGTCTCCAACCTTGAGAACCAGGATGTGTCCAAAGAACAATACCTTTTCCTGTAAAAGAGAAATCACGAATGGCTGCTATCAAATGAGATGCCCATATCCATGTACCTGAGAATAATACAATAGCATCTATGTCATCCATTTTTTTAAACTTAGAAAAACAATCTTTTGCCTCTTGTTTAGACGCAATAATTAAGTCATGAACAACCAGTTCTACACCTGTATTTATTAGTGAGGCCTTAGCATCTTCTATTAGTTTATCATCAATAAAAGGTGTCCCCATTGGATCAAGGAGTCCATTTTTATGAACACCATAAACTATAAATCCTATTTTAGTTTTTCTCATATTTATATAAATATATTTTTTTGTTTTTATTTTATATCTAGCAACTACTCTGCCATCAAATATATAGCAATAAAAGCCAATATCATTCCTGCAATTATTATTGGATGTGGAATTACCGCATAAATAATTAATGACAGTATAACGGTTACTACTGGAGCCAAAGATAACATTGGTACAACAATAATTGCTTTTCCATATCGCATTGTATATGCGAAAAACAAGTAGCCTATTGAATTCAGAAATTGAATAAGGACAGCTGCATATACACCTTTAAATCCCCAGTTAATTTCTTGAGAAAAATCGGTCATATATAACGCAACTGGTATGAGTAATATGGAACTTATTGTTGTATAGAAAACAAAACTCTCTGCCTGCATACTACCTTCTTTTTTAATATCACCAGCAAACTTCATAATATATGCTTGAAGACCCCATAATAAAAATACAACAGAAGCTAAAAATAACCATGAATATCCTTGTACGTGTGAATTCTCAGATGGTTGATAAGCCATAAGTAATATTGCAACTAAAGCCATAAGAATTCCAATCCACCCCCGTTTACTAGCTTTTTCATTTAGAATTAAAACCGATAAAATAATGGTTATCACCGGATATAAGGAAATAATTGGAAAAACGATATATGCTGGGCCAGTACTTAATGCTTGAAATAAAAATAATTGACCACCACAACCCATAAAACCTGTAGCCATTCCAAGAATTATCGATCGCCTATCTTTATCTAATTTCCATGAAATAAGTTTTAAAGAAACAATAGCTACTGGTATTAAAGTTACAGACCAAGCTATATAACCCAGCGTTGCAGGAAAACCTGCTTTTTCTGGAATTTCAATAAGAGCTCCCCAAATACCCCATAAAACTGTGGTAATCATGGCATAATAAAACCAAGCCTTTTTTTTCATCTATTTACACTAACTTTTCTGTTTATTTTTACAATGTCCACTGCTTTTTTATCTCTATGTGATTCGAGTGCGGCAGTTAATATAATATGTGATTGATATGTTTCTTCGGGTGTAGCACAGCCAAATTTTCCAGCATCAGAAGTAACTATTTCCTCTATAAATGCTGCCCACATTTGTAGCATAGCATCTGTAAATCCAAATTCAAAAATACCACCTGTTATACAAGGAAAAACAGTTTCATATCCAAGGTCTTCTCTTCGCCACTCTTGATCTCCACCAGGGGTATAATCCATTGTCATCAGTGTTTTAGGGTATTTTGTAGAATAAGAGATGCTTTTACGTGTACCTTTTACCTCAATATACCATGTATTGGTTTCTCCTGGAGCAATTCTATATGTCTTACAGGTCATTGGAAAAACTTGACCAGATTCTGTTTCTACATCACAATTAATTATTGCATTGTCCCAAGTTTCACATGCAACTATATCACCATTGCCATTAGGTCTTTCGGTTATTAAATTAGATAATTGTGCATAAATTCTTTTAGGCATCCATCCCATTCGTAAAGGTATGTGTAAAACATGCATTCCAAGATCTCCCATACATCCATATTCACCATTAACTGCAATCATTCGTTTCCAATTAATCTTTTTGTTAGGGTTTATATCACTACTGTGAAGAAAGCCTACATTTACTTCGATAACTTTACCAAATTCAGCTTTCTGAATTGCCTGAATTACTCTCTGGGCACCAGGGTAGAATGGAAATTCAGACGAGCTTCGCACCAATACATTTGGATGTTTTTCTATTTCTAAAAGAATGGTTTTGTTTGCTTCTTTATCAATTCCAAATGGTTTTTCACCAAGAAGATGTTTACAAGACCTAATAATGTCAATATAAATTCCCTCATGAAGTACATGTGGTACTGCGCAGTAAATAGCATCTATCTTATCATTAGATAAAAGTTCTTTATAGTCTGTTGTTGTTGTTGTTATTGATGAGAAGTTTTTTGTGTACCACTCAAATAAATCTGTATTTTTATCACAAATAGCAATAATTTCAGGTTTGGCAGTTGGGTTTAAAAGATGACTCCATCGTGCTGCGGCACTAGCAAATTCACGCCCCATTAATCCACAGCCAATTATTCCGAATTTTATAGTTTTCATAGTAAGCAATTATTCTAAAATTTTTAGTGCTTTTTCTACACTTGCTTTTTCGTGTACGATTGACATAAAAGCTTCTGTAATACCTTTTGGGTTGCTATGTTGGATAATATTACGTCCATAAACAATTCCTCGAACACCTTGCTTCATTAATTCAATAGTTCTAGAAAAAATCTCCTTTTCAGAAGCTTTTCCACCACCTCTAACCAATATAGGCACTCTTGAAGCACGTACCACTTTGTGATATTCTTTAGGGTCATCACTTGGATCTGCCTTAATAATATCTGCTCCGAGTTCTACAGATTGCCGAACTAAAGGTATGATTTTTTCTATATCTCCGTCAACCATATAGCCTCCAGCTATTTCATTTGGCTGCATTACCAAAGGCTCAACCATTAGAGGCATACCGTAGCGGTCACATATGGGCTTCAACTTATTTATATTATCTATACACTGTTTATGTAGTTTAGGCTCTCCTGGCAATTGCAGTAGGTTAACAACCACACATGTTGCGTCTAAAACTAAGGCTTGCTCAACAGCATCCTCAATTAAAACACTATAGAGGTAGTTTGGTTTCTTTTTGCCGTAACAGTTGGCAATGTCTGTTCGCAATACCAAAGATGGTTTATCTTTTCCAGCAATAGCCTGAAGAACTTCTGCCTGGCCGACAGTTAATTGAATAGCATCAGGTTTTGCTGCTGCAATAGTCTTTACTGCTACGTTAATATCTTCAATTCCTTGAAGAAAGCTATATTCATTAAAAAAACCATGATCAATTGCTACATCAAAGCAATTTCCCGATTTATTGAATAACCTATTTAATCTTGCTTGTTTTGGATTCATTTTATCTTGTTGATTATTTAAGTATCAAGTAACTTGTAATTACAAGTTATTGAATTATCAAAGATATTAATTATGATAACAATTCCAAATAATATTGAATAAAAATTTAAAATATTTTACATCAAGGGCATTAAATTACAAATAACTTGAACATTTTACTTGATAGAAAGTAATAAATTAATATTTTACTCCTATTTATCCATAAGTATTTTATAAATTTGTTTAACTTTAAATTCATAATTGATTATAATTAAGACCTTTATTTGTAATAGTTTTCTTTTTAATAAATTAATTTATTAAATTTCAAAACTATGTTTATTTAAAGAAATGGCAAGAAATCCCTGTGCTCTTGGCACAGGGCTGAATTGCCAC
>CAYPHN010000316.1:0-4001 GCA_964410265.1 uncultured Flavobacteriaceae bacterium
GAGTAGTTTTATCATTTTACAGTTTGTTTGTTCAAATAAAAAAATTAGATAATTAAAACTAAACATGTCCCCCACCTTTAAATTTATAATCTCTATTGCAATTAGTTTGGCTCTTGCATTTGGTGTACATTTAATTATATTATATAATCTAAATTTCCTGCTATTTGACAACTTAATTATTCCAGCTTATTTAATCAATCTTTTTGTAGCAATAGGTATTTACCTCGGTTTATATCACTTCAAAAAAAAGTATAAAGAGCTATTAGGATTTTTATATTTAGGAGGTAGTTTTATTAAATTCATCATCTTCTTTATAGTTTTTTACCCATCCTATAAATTAGACGGAGAAATGGATTCGCTCGAGTTTGCTGCTTTTTTTGTACCTTATAGTATCAGTCTTTTTATAGAAACTTTTGGGGTTATAAATTTTCTAAAAAAATAAGAGCTTATTAATAATCTATCCAATTAAATATACTACATTTGCACCGATTTTTAAGACAATAAAATTTGTTTACTATGCAAAGTAAGTTTTTCGTAAAATTCCTTACAATTTTACTTTTGATTTTCAACTTAAACTTAAATGCTCAAAATAATGAGCATGAAGAGAGTAAAGAAGAAAAAGATTTAAAAACTGAAATAAAAGAAGATATTCTTCACCATATTGAAGACTCACATGATTTTATTCTGTACAGTTATAGCGACACAAACGAACACATTGGCTTTCCTTTACCAATTATCTTGATAGATAATGGTTTACAATTATTTTTGTCTTCTAAATTTCATCATGGTGAATCAGTTGCCGAAAATAATGGTAATTATTATAAACTATACCACAATAAAATATATAAAACGGATGCAAATGGTTTTATTGATTTAGATGAAAAACACCATCCTACCAATATAAAACCTTTAGATTTATCTATTACAAAAAATGTTCTCATGATTTTTGTAACTGGTATTTTAATGTTGTTACTTTTTGTAGGACTAGCGAAATCATTTGGTAAAGGCCCGATAGCAACAGGAGCTGGTCGTTTCTTTGAACCAATAGTTGTATATATTCGTGATGATATTGCCAAATCAAATATTGGTGAAAAACACTATAGAAAATATATGCCCTATTTACTAACCGTTTTCTTTTTTGTATGGTTTTTAAATTTATTTGGATTAACACCTCTTGGTGTTAACGTAACAGGTAACATCGCGGTTACTTGCGCTTTAGCGATCTTAACTTTTATCATTACCCAAGTATCGGGTAATAAAAATTACTGGAAACATATATTTTGGATGCCTGGAATTCCGGTTCCAATGAAAATATTATTAGCACCTATTGAATTGTTAGGTGTATTTATCAAACCTTTTGCATTGATGATACGTTTGTATGCCAATATTATGGCAGGACATATTGTTTTGTATAGTATTATAGGTTTAATTTTTGTGTTCAAAAATTGGATAGGTGGTGGCTTGACATTTTTTCTTGCCTTTTTCCTTTCCTTAATTGAACTTTTAGTTGCTGCTTTACAAGCTTATATATTCACTATGTTATCAGCCTTATATTTTGGTTTTGCTGTTGAAGAACATGAGCATGAAGAAGCACATTAATTATTTGAATGTTTAATTTTTAATTTTATATATTATGGAAATTCCAAGTATTGTAGGAGCAGGTTTAATCGTTATTGGTGTCGGAATTGGTATCGGTAGAATTGGTGGTTCAGCAATGGACGCTATTGCACGTCAACCAGAAGCTACTGGTAAAATTCAAACAGCTATGTTGATTGCAGCAGCGCTTATTGAAGGTATTGGGTTTGCGGCATTATTCGTAGGCTAAAAAACCAAACAATGGCTATAACGGTTGGTTATAGCTATTGTTTATTACAATTTTTAAACTTATAAATTATTATGGAAAAATTAATTAATGATTTTTCATTTGGACTTTTTATCTGGCAAATAATACTTTTTGTATTATTATTACTTTTATTAAGAAAATATGCCTGGAACCCAATTCTCAATGCCTTAAGTGAAAGAGATGCAGGTATTCAAAATGCATTGGATGAAGCAGATAAAGCAAGACAAGAAATGCTTGATTTAAAATCGAGTAATGAAGCCATTTTAAAAGAAGCCAGAGCGGAAAGAGACAGTTTGTTAAAAGATGCTCGTGAAATTAAAGATAAAATGATTTCAGAGGCTAAAGATGAAGCTAAAGAACAAGCGAACAAAATAGTTGCACAAGCTAAAGTTAGCATTGAAAATGAAAAATTAGCGGCGATTACACATTTAAAAAATCAAGTTGCTGAATTATCAATTGGTATTGCTGAAAAAATAATAAAAGAAGAACTTTCTAACGATGCCAAACAAGTTGCATTGATTGAAAAAATGTTAGATGAAGCTACTTTAAAATAACAAAATGAAAGGAACAAGAGCTGCATTACGATACGCAAAAGCAACTTTAAATTTTGCTAAAGAAAAAGATTTGGCCAGTAATATTAATGACGACATGTTGTTAATTGATAATACTCTTGACGAAAACAATGAGTTACTTATTATGTTACAAAGCCCTATTATTAAGTCGGCCGCAAAAAAATTAGTTTTAAACGAAGTTTTTGGCAAAAAAGTTAATGCAATTACTATTGGACTTATCAATTTATTAATTGAAAACAAACGCCTTCCATTATTGCAATTGGTAGCCAAAGAATACAAAGTAATATATGACTTTTTAAAAGGAATAGAAATTGCTCAAGTGACTTCTGCAATTCCTTTAACAAAGGAATTAGAAGCTAGACTTTTAAAGAAAGTAGAAGAAATTATAGGTAAAGAAATTGCCTTAAAAAACATAGTAGACCCCAGTATAATAGGTGGGTTTATATTAAGAGTTGGTGACAAACAATTTGATTCAAGTGTCTCAAATCAATTAAACACATTACTCGCAAAGTTTGAAGATAATCATTATATATCTAAATTATAATTAAGATAATCAATTAAAAAATGGCAACAATAAAACCAGCTGAAGTATCAGCAATCTTAAAAGAACAACTTACAAGCTTTGAAGGAAAAGCTTCATTAGATGAAGTGGGAACAGTTTTACAAATTGGTGATGGTATTGCACGTGTTTATGGTTTAGCCAACGTACAATACGGTGAATTAGTAGAATTTGGTGGAGGACTTGAAGGAATAGTTCTTAACCTTGAAGAAGACAATGTTGGGGTAGTTTTATTTGGTGATTCTCATGAAATTAGAGAAGGAGCTACTGTAAAACGTTCTAACCGTATTGCGTCCATTCATGTTGGTGAAGGAATAATAGGTCGTGTTGTTAATACCTTAGGTTTTCCAATTGACGGAAAAGGCCCTATTGAAGGGGAAACCTTTGAAATGCCATTAGAGCGTAAAGCGCCTGGTGTTATTTTTCGTGAACCAGTAACTGAACCTTTACAAACAGGTTTAAAATCGGTTGATGCAATGATTCCTATAGGAAGAGGTCAACGTGAATTAATTATTGGTGACAGACAAACTGGAAAATCAACAGTTGCTTTAGATACAATTCTTAATCAAAAAGAATTTTATGAAGCAGGTGAGCCTGTTTATTGCATTTATGTAGCTATCGGTCAAAAAGGATCTACGGTTGCAGCCATCGCAAAAATGTTAGAAGAAAAAGGCGCATTGGCCTATACAACAATTGTAGCTGCAAATGCTTCAGATGTAGCAGCCATGCAAGTTTATGCTCCCTTTGCAGGAGCTGCTATTGGTGAATTTTTTAGAGACACAGGTAGACCAGCATTAATTGTTTATGATGATTTATCAAAACAAGCTGTTGCATATCGTGAGATATCTTTATTGTTACGTCGCCCTCCAGGACGTGAAGCATATCCTGGTGATGTATTTTATTTACATTCTAGATTGTTAGAACGTGCTGCAAAAGTTATTAATAATGATGCTATTGCTCAAAAAATGAATGATGTGCCAGACACATTAAAAGATAAAATTAAAGGTGGTGGTTCTTTAACTGCATT
>CAYPHN010000317.1:0-3969 GCA_964410265.1 uncultured Flavobacteriaceae bacterium
ATTTTCCCTAGTTTTGTTTATAAAAACTAATGAAATAATACAACGCAAATAGAAATTGTTTATTGTTTCTTTAAAAAGAAATACTATATATTTTTATCCTATAATCTTTGTTTTGAAATGGGGATTGTTTATTTAATAGAATTCTCTATCACGAAACTTCTAAATAGTCAACACTTTAAAGGAAATTTATTGAGTTTATGAATTAAAATAAAATTGTTAGATAATTTATTTTTTACCCTTGGTTTTAGGCATTCGGGTTTTTGGTTTTTTGTATTTCTTTTTTATTTCTCTTTTATAAGACCCACCTAGATTAACTTTTTGATTTTTTTCACTTTTTTCATGAAATGCTGGTCCTGGTTCAAAAGTTATTATTTTTTTTTGGGTTATTTCTTTTTCTATACTTTTATCTTTTTCTTCGGGCATTAGGGTTTTAGAAATTTCAATATCCTTAGGTAAAGTTGAAATTGGTATTTCTGTTTGCATTAAAATCTCTATATCTAATAAACTCTCTTCTTCATTAGGCGTAAAAAGTAAGTAGGCGTTTCCATTTTTTCTTGCCCTACCAGTTCTTCCAATCCGGTGAATATATTGTTCGGGATAAGTAGGAGTGTCGAAATTAATTACATGTGTTACACCTTGAATATCCATTCCTCTAGAAACAATATCAGTCGCAATTAATATTTTATGGGTACCATCTTGAAATTGATCTATTGCATTAAAACGAAAATTTTGGGACTTATTAGAATGAATTACATTGATATTATCTATAAAATCTTTTTTTAAGTTTTCAAAAAGCCTGTCGGCTATTTTTTTATTTTTAACAAAAATCAATACTTTTTCAAAGGATTGTTGTGGAAGAAGAAATCTTAAAAAATTGACTTTGGTATTGTAATTTGGAACGGAATAACCTTTTTGAATTATTTTTTCTAAAGGTGTTCCAGCAGGCACTATTTCAATCTTCTTGGGGTTTTTAAAAAAACTTTTAATGATATTATCTACATCTTCAGTCAAGGTAGCAGAGAACATTATGTTTTGTCTTTTTTTTGGCAGAATATCCAAGATGTTCATTAGTTGCGGTCTAAACCCTATAAAAAGCATTTCGTCAACTTCATCAATAACTAGTTTTTGAATGGAAGAGAGTCTAAGCACTCCCGAAACAGCGAGGTCAAATAATCTTCCAGGTGTGGCAACTAAAATATCGATGCCTTCACTAATCATTTGTCTTTGATTGTTGATGTTTACTCCGCCATAAACACCTTCAATTCTAACATTTTGAAATTTAGTTAAACTGATGGTTGCATCAACAACCTGCATCACCAATTCGCGAGTTGGAACTAAAATAAGTACCCTTGGTTGTACTTGATCTGAGTATACCAATTGTTTTAGTATTGGTAATAAATATGCAAATGTTTTACCCGTACCAGTTTGCGCCAATCCAACTAGGTCATTACCAGAAAGAATAGCAGGTAAAGCTTTAGCCTGAATTGGTGTAGGATTTTCAATATGGAGTTCACGCAGAGCTTTAAGCTGTGGTTTATTTACTTTTAAAGCTTCAAATGATTTCATTATTGGGTTTATTAATAATTGCAAAAATAATATTACTAAATTGATTATAATGTAAAAGCTAGTTTTTCTTTTAAAAAATCTAGTTTTGCAATGGTTTGCATAATTTATTTAAATAAATTATTTAGTTAACCGAACCCTCCTTGCCAGCGTGGCAGGTTAATCCCGATTTTTTTACAGCGGAATCTTTGTTGATACCACTACCTTGGTTCGATTCTAATTATTGAGTCCAAGGCTTTCCTTAGGGTTTATCACCTTTAAATTTCATAATTTTAAAATCTGATTTTTTTTCAATAATTAGATAATCTATTCAAATAGTAGGATAGAGTAGCCCCAATGATTTTAATGAATTTCTTAATTATAGTTTGGTTAAATGTATATATTTGAAAAAAATAATTTAAGAATTAAATAGAATATCCAAATGAAAAAAATAAGATTATCCTTTATAATGATTTTTAGCTGTTTTACTATTATTTATGCGCAAAGTAAGCAGGCATATGAGCTGTACAATAACAAAGGAAAAAAAGCAAATTATGATAAAATGATTAAAGATCTTGTCAAAAGCGATATGGTTTTTTTTGGAGAGTATCATAACAATCCGATTTCTCATTGGTTACAAATTGAAATGGCGAAAAGTTTTTATGAATTAAAAGGTGATAAACTTTTTTTCGGAGCAGAAATGTTTGAAAGTGGAAACCAATTGGTATTGAATGAATATCTGGCCGGTTTTTATGAAGAAAAGAAAATGATTCCTGAAATGACACAAATGTGGCCTAATTATAAAACTGATTACAAACCATTGGTAGAATTTGCTAAAGAAAAGAATTTGAGGTTTATAGCGACTAACATTCCAAGGCGATATGCATCCATGATCAATAAAGACGGTATTGATATATTGAAAAAATTAAGTCCTGAAGCTAAGGTATTAATTGGTCCGGATTTAGAAAAATATTTTGATGAAGAAGTTTATGCTGATATGAAAGATATGATGGGAGAACACGTACCGCCAAACATGTTAAATATTCAAACTGCTCAGGCTGGAAAAGACGCAACTATGGCACATTTTTCTGTTTTAAATTACAAGAAGGGAGATTTGTATCTTCATTTAGATGGCTCTTATCACTCCAATAATGATAGGGGAATTATTTGGTGGGTAAATAAAATAAAACCAGGTTTTAATATCAAATCAATCACAACACTAAAGCAATCAGAATGGGATGAAATGTCTAAAGGGGAAGTTAACTCGATTGCCGATTACATTATTGTTGTAAGTGATAGTATGACAAAAACTAAGAGTTAATACATACGATATTAGTAATTTAATCAAAAAAAAGCCCTCGAGGTCTGCCTTACTACTAGGTAGGTTTTACCTCTGAGCTTCCTATTAAACCTCTCCTTGAGGAGTGGTCAAAACTTCGGCAGGTATCACCGTAGAGATAAGGCCAATAACCAGTAGCACCATCAAGCTTATCCTCTTTAATATTTATTAATGGTTTTTTTATTTCTATATTATCATAATAGTTTGGCGTGCTTCCATGTATCACTGATTTAGTTATAGTTACATATCGGTGCTTAATTTCGGTAACTCATTGATATTTAAAAATTTAATTCATAATTCAACATGCATAATTCAAAATTGCACGAAGTGTTGTTACCCTATTTATGAAAATAATCAATTTATTGATGTAATCATATGGTTTTTTTATAGTTTTGAATTTTAAAGATTATATTGAATTTAAAATTATATTTTAAGTAATATGCTAATTATTGGAATCGCTGGAGGAACAGGTAGTGGAAAGACTACAGTTGTAAATCAAATACTTAATGAATTGCCTTTAGAAGAAGTTACCGTTATTTCTCAAGATTCATTTTATAATAAAAATGATAATTTATCTTATGAAGACAGATGTAAGATTAATTTCGATCACCCGAGGGCAATAGATTTTGATCTTCTTATCAAACAATTAAAAGAATTGAAATCTGGAAAAACAATTGATCAGCCAATTTATTCATTTGTAACACATAATAGAAGTACGGATACTTTAAAAACTCATCCAAGAAAGGTGGTGATCGTTGAAGGTATTTTAATTTTCACCAATAAAGAATTAAGAGATTTGATGGATATAAAAGTATTTGTTCATGCAGATTCAGACGAAAGATTAATTAGAAGATTGAGAAGGGATATAAATGAAAGAGGAAGAGATATAGATGAAGTTTTACAACGTTATCAAGATACATTGAAACCTATGCATTTAGAATTTATTGAGCCTACAAAGAATTATGCCGATATTATAATTCCAAACGATAAATACAATACAGTGGCTATTGATATTGTACGAACCGTTATAACTGAAAATTTAAAAAATGACATTTAAGCAAATAAAAGAAAATAAAATTATTAAGTTT
>CAYPHN010000318.1:0-3969 GCA_964410265.1 uncultured Flavobacteriaceae bacterium
GGTTTTATCTTTAATAGTTTGATAAGTTTCTGGATAATCTGATTTTAAGATTTTTAAATTTTCTAGAGTATAATCGATACACCATTTGGCTAAATAATTGGTATACCAATTATTATTCACATTGTTTTCATATTCATTTGGACCAGTTACTCCTAATATTACAAATTTATTTTTGGCTTTTGAGAACGTTGCCCTTTGTTCCCAGAATCTGGCAACAGCAATCATAACTTCCATACCATATTCAGTAATGTAGCTATAGTCACCTGTATAATTTACATAGTTATAAATGGCGTAAATCATTGCGCCGTTACGGTGAATTTCTTCGAAGGTAATTTCCCATTCATTATGACATTCTTCTCCATTCATAGTTACCATAGGATAAAGAGCGGCACCATTATTAAATCCTAAGCTTTCTGCATTCGCAATGGCTTTATCTAATTGGTGATAACGATATAACAAAAGGTTTTTCGCTACATTTTTATCCTTAGTACTCATGTAAAAAGGAATGCAATAGGCTTCTGTATCCCAATAGGTGCTGCCACCGTATTTTTCGCCTGTAAATCCTTTTGGTCCAATATTCAACCTAGAATCTTCGCCCAAATAAGTTTGATTTAATTGAAAAATATTAAATCGGATAGCTTGTTGCGCTTTAATATCTCCTTCAATTGTAATATCTGCAGTTTTCCAAATTTTATCCCAGGCTTCTTTTTGTTTCCCCAATAAGTCATTAAAACCAATAATACTAATCGATTGAAGGACTTTTTCTAATGCAAAAATCAGTTCTTCCTTGACATGGTTCATAGATTGTGTATAACCACCAAACTTGTAAATTGTAAAGGTATCGCCTTGTTTTACATTCGCTTTATATTTAAAGGCAATACTTTTGTCAGAAATTTCAACTTTTTTATCCAGAGTTATTTGGAGATCATTTAGCGCGAATTCAATTTTCATTCCAGTACATACATGGAATTCGGTTTTATAGGTTTTTGTTAAGATATAGGCTTCATTCTCTTCTTCTTCAATTTGTAAAATATCCCAAAAAGTCTCATCATAATTTGAATCTTCATTGACAATTCCGGCATCTAAATAAGGAACGTATTCAATTTTACCACTAAAATTTACAGGTGTTATACTGTATTTTATGGCGCCTGCCTCCTTAAAATTTAAACTTAAAAAACGAGATGTATTTACTTTAATTCGTTCTCCGCTACTTAATTCGGCGACAAAATTACGATGCAACACCCCCTCTTTCATGTTTAATTCTCTTTCAAATTCTAATATTTTACAAGTATTTAAATCAAGAGGGATACCATTGATATTTACGTTTATTCCTATCCAGTTAGGTGCGTTTAAAACTTTGGCGAAATATTCTGGATAGCCATTTTTCCACCACCCAACACGAGTTTTATCTGGATAATAAATTCCACCAATATAACTTCCTTGAAAAGAATCACCACTGTATTTTTCTTCAAAATTAGCACGTTGCCCCATGGCACCGTTTCCTATGCTAAATATGCTTTCAGATGCTGTTATATTATCTTTATGAAACCCCTCTTCTATGATTGACCATGTATTAGGGATGATATAATTTTGATTCATAAGTTCTTTATTTTTAATTAATTCCGATTTAGCGAAATGTATTTGCCAAAGGCAAAAAATTATATATCTATCAATTTGTTTATAAAATTGATAGTGAGTTCGTTAGTGCCGATTAAATTATAATTGGCTTCTTTTAATATATTTTTATCACCAATACCAACGCTTACCATTTGTGCAGTATTAGCAGCTTGAATTCCAGCAATTGCATCTTCTATTACAATACATTTTTTCGGGTTTTTATCAAGTCTCTTTGCGGCAATGAGAAATACTTCAGGATTAGGTTTTGCCAGACTAACATCATTACCATCAACGATGGTGTCGAACAAATCATACAGTCTTAATATTTTTAAAATTAATCGTGCATTTTTACTTGCTGAACCAAGGGCAAATGGTATTTTTTGATCTTTCAAATAAAGCAATAGTTCTTTTATACTAGGTAAAATTTCATCATCTCCCATAGTAGCAATATATCCTAAATATTGTTTGTTTTTTTCTTTGAGCAGTGCTGTTTTTTGTTCTTCTGTAAGTTGCACCTTACCTATATTTAAAATAATTTCTAAAGAAGCAACTCTACTCACGCCTTTTAGTAATTCATTTTGCATTTCAGTAAAACCAAAACCTAAATCATTAGCTAACTTTTTCCAAGCCAAATAATGGAATTTAGCTGTGTCAACAATAACTCCGTCCAAATCAAATATAAAAGCTTTCTTAGTCATTTTCTAGATAGGTTATAGCGTTTTTATTTGTAATTAATAGATTGGAAAAACCGGCAATAATTAAACTAATTCCTGCTACCAACATGGCATTAATAGTTTCTTCACCTAATAATTTGTATGCAAAATTAATTCCTCCTAAGGCTGCGATTATTTGCGGAATTACAATAAACATATTGAATATCCCCATAATAACTCCCATTTTTTTTGGGTCTACGGAGCTGGATAACATGGCATAAGGCATAGATAAAATACTACCCCAAGCGATTCCGATAAGACCAAAAGAAATTATTAAATGTTCTGGTGAAGGAACAAAGTACATATAGATAAAACCGATGCCTCCAAGTATTAAAGAAGCCATATGCACATATTTTCTATTAATTCTCTTTTTTGAAGTATAGAATACTAGTATCAATGCAAAAACCATAGATGATAAACCATAGGTTCCCATATAAGACCCAACGAGGTCTGCAGCATTTTGATAATTATTGTTGGCCAGATTAAAGGCTTCTAGTTGTAATGTGTCATTTAAATTATATGCGGACTCTACCGGAATAGGTGCTTTAAAAACATGTTCGGTTAAGGCGGGTTGCGCCAAACTCCACATGGTAAAAAATGCAAACCAACTAAAAAATTGAACTAACCCTAGTTTTTTCATGGTCAATGTCATAGAACCAATATTGTTTAAAATATCGCTTACAAATGTGTTTTTTGACGACCTCTTTTCACGTTCAAATTCTTCCATATCCTCTGGAGGGTATTCAGAAGTAGTAAAAACAGTGTATAATATACTTGCTAAAAACACAAAAGCACCTATAGAAAAAGCTACTTTTACGGACATCGGAATTACTCCTGCAGCCGCTTGATTGCTAATACCCAATTTGGTTACGAACCAAGGTAAATTACTTGCAACCCACGTACCAATGCCAATAATAAGGGTTTGTACGACAAAACCATAAGACCTTTGTGAGTCGGGAAGCTTATCGGCAACTAGGGCTCTAAAAGGTTCCATAGAAATATTGATGGAAGCGTCTAAAATCCATAAAAAACCCGCTGCAATCCAAAGGGCAGGTGAATGAGGTATAAAAAATAAAGCCAAAGAGCTTAAGATAGCTCCAATTAAAAAATAGGGTCTTCGCCTTCCCCATTTAACACTCCATGTTTTGTCACTTAAATACCCAATAATAGGTTGCACTAATAAACCCGTTAATGGAGCTGCAATCCAAAGTAAAGGTATGGCATCTTTTTCGGCACCTAGCGTTTGAAAAATTCGCGACATAAATCCACCTTGTAATGCAAATCCAAATTGTATTCCAAGAAATCCAAAACTCATGTTCCAAATCTCCCAGAAACTCAGTTTCTGTTTTTTCATGTGTCTATATTTATTGTTTTTTAACGGTCACATGCTGTTCGCTAATAGTCATCCCTAAGGGTGATAAACATTTTAGCATGCTCGTTTCATGTGTCAATAATATTTTTTAAATCGGTCACATACTGTTCGCATTTAGTCATATAACTCCTATTTTTTATTTTTTTAAGAAGTCGTATAACTTACGTTTCCTTATATTGAGAAAACTTTTAGTATGCTCTTTGCATGTTAAATTATTTTTTGATCTAAACGTATATAGTTAGTACTAAAAGAATAGGTATTCGTAAA
>CAYPHN010000319.1:0-3963 GCA_964410265.1 uncultured Flavobacteriaceae bacterium
TCGTACGGATTTAAATGCTATCCCTACTTCAGCACTCAAACGTGTTGAGGTATTACGTGATGGTGCTTCTGCACAATATGGATCGGATGCGATTGCTGGTGTTATCAATATTGTTTTAGAAAACCGAACAGGCGTTTTAAACATGTCTTTAACTACTGGAGGAAATTTGTCTTCAGGTGCCAATCACCAAGAAGGTGGTCTTGATGGCGAAAGAATACAACTGAATGCGAATTATGGATTAGCCATTGGAGATAATGGTGGTTATCTAAACCTTACAGGTGAATTTTCATCAAGAAACCAAGCCTTAAGAAATGCTACGAACTTGGAGCAAATATATGATGTTGCTAATGCTGTAGAGAACGCTTATGTAACAGCTAACGGTGGTACAGTTGCTGATATGACCACTGCTAGTTACCAATCAGGGGCTGCTTTGTTAGGTACTAATTATATTAACGCTGCTGACCAAGCTGCAATTGCAGCTTTAGACCCTAATGACCCTAATTTTGATACAAATTTAGGCGCATTATTACCTAATGGAAGTTTTGGAGAATTTGCATCTTATCAAGGTTTAGATGATGCACAATTTGCTGCAAGAGGTCAAGAAAGAAATGATTTTAGATTTAGAGTAGGTACTTCTGAATTAAAAGAAGGAAAGTTTTTTGCTAACTTTTCATTACCTATATCAGAAAGTCTTGAATTATATTCATTCGCAGGTCTTTCATTTAGAAAAGGTCTTGGTTATGGTTTTTTAAGAGAACCTTGGAGACCTAAAGCTAATGTTGCTGTTAATCCTAATGGTTTTTTACCAGGTATTGAATCTGATATTGTAGATCAATCTTTTGCAGTTGGCTTTAAAAAAGAAACAGCAGGCGGATGGCTTATAGATTTATCTAATACGTGGGGGGCAAACTCGTTTGGGTGGACTGTTGTAGAATCTACCAATGCAAGTTTAGGGGTAAATTCTCCTTCTGATTTTGATGCTGGTTCTTTTAGATTTGGTCAAAATACTACAAATTTAGATTTTAGTAAATTTTATGAAGATATGATGTCTGGATTTAACCTTGCTTTTGGAGCTGAATACAGAGTTGACAATTTTACAGTTGACAAAGGTGAAGAAAATTCATATTTAACTTATAGAAATGATGGTACCCCAACTATTGGAGGAATGGGTGGCGCTACAAATGCACTTGGAGAATCATTAGATGGTACTTCACAAGTTTTTGGTGGATTTGCACCTCGAAATGAAGTAGATGAATCTAGAAACAACGTAAGTTTATATGCTGATGGTGAAGCAGATATTACAAATAATTTATTAGTAAGTTTGGCTATTCGATATGAAAATTACTCTGATTTTGGAAGTACTTTTAATTATAAAATAGCAACTCGTTATAAGGTTACTGAAAACTTTAATATTAGAGGGGCATACAATACTGGATTTAGGGCTCCTTCATTACACCAACAATTCTTTAATAGAACTAGCACCATTTTTAACGCTAATGGGGAAGCTGAAGAAGTTGGTTTATTTAGAAATGATAGTCAGGCTGCAGAATTAATAGGTATTGATAAATTAAAAGAAGAAACTTCTAATAATTTAAGTTTTGGGTTTACTACTAAAATGGGAGCATTTTCTTTAACCGTAGATGCTTACCAAATTAATATTGATGATAGAATTGTCCTTTCTGGAAAATTCGATGATGGTGGCGACCCAATTCTTGAGCCTATCTTTGCTGCTGCTGGAGCAAGTAGAGTTCAATTTTTAGCCAATGCTATTGACACACAAAGTAAAGGTATTGATATTGTGGCTTCATATAATTTTGATATATCAAAAAATTATAAGCTTTCAAATACCCTTGCCGCTACTTTTTCTGAAACAAAAGTTACTAATATAAATGTTCCTGAAAAAATTGAAAATGCAGGTTTAAGTGTTAATTTTTTCGATGGTCAAGAAGAAGCTTTTTTAACCATTGCACAACCAAGACAAAAAGTTAACTTAACACATATTTTAACAAATGATAAATGGACTTTCTTATTGCGTAATGTATTTTTTGGTGAAGTTACAGACCCTGATGAGTTTGCTGGTCAAGCAAGAGTTGCTGGAGCAACTGTAAATGATAATGCTATATATGGTGGTAAAATTATAACTGATTTATCAGTTGCAAATCAAATAAGCAAAAGCTTTACTATTGCAGTAGGAGCTAATAATTTATTTGATATTTACCCGGATGATAATAGACCAGGTAGTCAATCCAATGGATCTTTTCCTTATTCAAGAAGAACTTCACAGTTTGGTTTTATGGGGAGATATGTATTTGCTAGAGTTACATTTACTTTAGACTAAATATTAAACCAAATCTTAATTTTTAAAGACCTCATTTTATGGGGTCTTTTTTTATGGTTTCAATAAAATTAAATTAAATTAAATATCAACTAATATTTAATACTTTTGCACAACAAGGATGATTTCTCTCCAATAAGAAGGAATTTTGTTTTTATCAATTGTTCAATTATTTAAATTTCTTCAAAAATTAAAATCAATAATTGAATTTAAATTCATTTTTCTATGTTAGTTACAAATCAAAATTCAGTTAATGAGGCTATTACACTTGAAAATAAGTACGGCGCTCATAATTATCACCCACTTCCAGTTGTTTTAAACAAAGGAGAAGGTGTTTATGTTTGGGATGTAGAAGGTAAAAAGTATTACGACTTTCTTTCTGCATATTCTGCTGTAAATCAAGGGCATTGTCACCCTAAAATAATCAATGCTTTAAAAGAGCAAGCAGAAAATTTAACCTTAACCTCTCGTGCATTTTACAATGATAAGCTTGGTGAATATGAAAAATTCATAACGAACTACTTTGGTTTTGATAAAGTGTTACCAATGAATACAGGTGCAGAAGCGGTTGAAACAGCGATCAAACTATGTCGTAAATACGCTTATGAGAAAAAGAGCATTCCTGAAAATGAGGCTAAAATTATAGTTTGTGAAAATAATTTTCACGGAAGAACAACTACGATCATATCATTTTCAAATGATGAAGAAGCACGTGAAAACTTTGGGCCATATACTCCGGGGTTTATTAAAATACCTTATAACGATACAGAAGCTCTGGAGCATGCCATAAAATCCAATAAAAATATTGCAGGTTTCTTGGTAGAACCAATTCAAGGTGAAGCAGGAGTTTATGTTCCGCTTGACGGATATTTAACAAAAACCAAAGAAATTTGTACTCAAAACAATGTTTTATTCATTGCTGATGAAGTGCAGACCGGAATAGCAAGAACTGGCAAATTACTAGCAGTAGATCATGAAAATGTAAAACCAGATATTTTAATTTTAGGAAAAGCACTATCAGGAGGTGTGTATCCTGTTTCTGCCGTTTTAGCCAATGACGATATCATGGAAGTGATTAAACCAGGTCAGCATGGCTCCACTTTTGGCGGAAACCCAATTGCAGCAGCAGTTGCCATCGCTGCATTAAAAGTAATTAGTGAAGAGAATTTAGCAGAGAATGCGGAAAGACTTGGTAAAATATTCCGTAAAGAATTACAAGAGTTTGCGAAAACCAATGCGCTGGTAAAATTGGTAAGAGGAAAAGGTCTGTTAAATGCAATTTTAATCAATGATACCGAAGATAGTTCTACAGCATGGGATATATGTATAAAATTAAGAGATAATGGTTTGTTAGCAAAACCAACACATGGTAATATTATTCGCTTTGCACCACCATTGGTTATGAATGAAGAACAATTGAATGAATGCATTGCAATTATTAAGAAAACTTTAGAGGAGTTTTAAATACTAGGATTTAATCTAAAAGAATTCCTCGAGGCTTTGCCTCGGGGTTTCCGATAAAATGTCATCCCCGAAAGGGGATCTAAATAATAAATTTCTGTTTTTGACATTCATGTCAAAATGAAACCAGCGAAATACCCCTATGGCTCTGCCTCGGGGATAGTTGG
>CAYPHN010000320.1:0-3953 GCA_964410265.1 uncultured Flavobacteriaceae bacterium
CTAAATCGGTCGAACATTTTTAATGTTTCGCGATTATCAGGATATTGCTGGGTAATTATAGTTTTACGCGCAGTTATAAAGTACTTACCGGTAACACTCATACCGATAAGTAATGTTTTAACTCCATTGTATATATCTGAAAAATAACTCATGTTCTTCTACAAATTAAAATGTCCAATTCAACCATACCATTACGGCCATAAAAACAATATTAAATAAATTTATTGGCAATAAATATTTCCATTCCAATGTTAATAATTGATCTACTCTTAATCGTGGAAAAGTCCATCTAAACCACATCATTAAAAAGATGATTACCAAAACTTTTAACAGAAACCAAAATACTCCCAACCATGGTAAAGCTTCGGTAATTCCGAAAGGTGACAAATGACCACCAAAAAATATAGTAACTGCAATTGCTGCTACGATAAACATATTGATAAATTCCGCTAAAAAGAAATATGCAAATTTCATCCCCGAATATTCTGTATGGAAACCTGCACCTAGTTCTGATTCGGCTTCAACCAAATCAAAGGGAGCCCTATTTGTTTCTGCCGTTCCTGCAATCATAAATATTGCAAAAGCTATAAAAGCCGGTATATGACCTTGTAATATAAACCACCCACCTGTACGTTGCACTTCAATAATTTCTGATAATTGTAAAGAACCCGAAAGTAATATTATAGTAAGAATAGACAGACCTACGGACAGTTCATAACTTACTGTTTGCAAACCGCTTCTCATGGCGCCAATTAAGGCATATTTATTATTGGATGCCCATCCGCCAAGTAAGACACCTATAACACCTATAGAAGAAACTGCCATCACAAAAAACACGCCTATATTAATATCAAATGCTTGAAATTCAGCTGAGAAAGGAATTACAGACAATATTATTAAAGCCGCCACAATAACAAAATAAGGTGCTAAATTGAATAAAAATTTATCTGCTTTGTCTGTTATGGTCAATTCTTTGGTAACCAGTTTTAAAGCATCGGCTATCGTTTGAAATAAACCTGCTGGCCCTACTCTATTCGGGCCTAAACGCAATTGAAAAAAAGCAGCTATTCTTCGCTCCATATAAACCAAAAACAGTCCAGCTACGGCAAAAAATGTTAAATATACTATGGCTATTAAGACCCATTCAACAACATTGGCTACTCCTTCTGGCATTATTCCGAAGAGCCAATTGTGTATTGTTTTTGTAATAGATAATGTTATACTCATATTACTTTGTATTTGTTGTTTGGTACCTGGTATCGGGTATTTGGTATTTGGTGTTTTTCTACTTTCTACTTTTTACTTTTTACTTTTTACTTGCTACCTTCTACTTACTACTTTCTACATCTGTCTTCCGTCTTCTTATTCATCTATCAATATCAGGAACAACAATATCTATTGTTGCCATGGTTGCCACTAAATCACCAATTTTTGCTCCGATTGTTATATCATTTAACAATGACAAATTTGAAAATCCTGGTGAGCGAAATTTTAACCTATATGGGCTTTTTGTTCCTGTGCTATTAATATATACACCCAATTCGCCACGTGCTGTTTCTACTCTTTGGTAATATTCACCTTTCGGTAATTTGATTACAACCTTGGTTTTGGTTTGCACTTCCCCTTCCGGGATATTATCTATCAATTGATCAATAATATGCATCGATTCCCACATCTCCTGAATTCTCACTTCATAGCGGGCCAAATTATCACCAGCGGTTCTTAAAACCTCTTTAAAATCTACCCGATCATATGCACTATAAGGATGTCTTTTACGTACATCACTAGCAAAATTAGAACCTCTTGCTACAGGTCCGGTTGCACCATAAGAAATTGCTTGTTCTTTACTTAAGACGCCTATTCCTTTTGTTCTTTTTTGGAATATAACATTACCCGTAAGTAATTTATCATATTCTGGTAATTTGGTTTTAAAATGGGCAATAAATTCTTTGGTTCGCTTTATAAAATTGGAGTGGATATCAAACATCAAGCCTCCAGGAATATTATAATTCATGGTCAATCGAGCGCCACAAGTTTCTTCAAAAATATCATTGATCATTTCACGGTCTCTAAAAGCGTAGAAATAGGTAGTTAATGCACCTAAATCCATACCCATAACGCCCCACCAAAGCATGTGTGAAGACAAACGAGTCAATTCGCCAACTATCGTTCTAATTACTTTAACTCTGTCCGTAATTTCTAATTCTAGGGCATTTTCTACTGCCAAACAAACAGCTTCATTATTAATATTTGCCGATAAATAATCCATTCTATCAGTTAAATGTACTATTTGCTGATAGCTATCTCGTTCGCACATTTTCTCTATGGAACGATGTATATAACCTAAATCGGGTTCAACATTTTTTATAATTTCACCGTCAATAGTTAGAATCAAACGTAACACACCATGTGTTGCAGGATGTTGCGGACCCATATTGATAAAATACTCTTCGGTTTTAAACCTATCTTTAGTTATTTGCTCCATGTCTCGAGTATGGTGTTATTTAATAATCATGTTGGCTTCGTCTATATAATCTTTTCTCAAAGGAAATCCGACCCATTCAGGCGGTAAAAACAATCTTTTTAAATTTGGGTGGTTGTTAAACTTAACTCCAAAAAAATCATAAACTTCCATTTCATGGAATTCTGCTGTTCTCCAAATATCACAAACTGAATCTAATACTGGGTTTTCTCTGTCTTCTGTTTTTACTTTAATAACCAAACAGTGGTTTTTATCGATAGATTCTAAGTGATAAATTACACCCAATTCAATTCCCCAATCCATTCCTGTAAGGCAAAAAAGAAAATCAAAATCTAACTCAGCCGTATCCTTTAATTTTTTGCAAATGTTATACAGCTCTTCTTTTGGAACCGTTACATTTAGATATTGAGAAGCTTCTTCTATGAATTCTAAATTTTCACTCCATGTTTCAATAATATTTTGAATCTCTTGATTTGTCATAATCTGTTTTTACCGCAACCTATATTTCTTTACTTAACATCTCCTGTATCGAACCCATCAATTGGATTGACTTTTTCTAATCTATTTTCCGTACGTATTTTATCTTGTAATAATAACATTCCATCTAATAAAGCTTCAGGTCTTGGTGGACAACCTGGCACGTAAACATCTACCGGTATAACATGGTCAGCACCTTTTACTACCGAATAAGAATTATAATAAAATGGTCCGCCAGAAATTGCACACGCGCCCATAGCCAAAACGTATTTTGGTTCTGCCATTTGATCATATAATCGTCGAAGTACCGGAGCCATTTTATTTACAATAGTTCCCGCAATGATAATTAAGTCTGCTTGCCGTGGTGAAGGCCGTGCTACTTCAAAACCGAATCTCGACCAATCGTGACGAGCTGCACCTGTTTGCATCATTTCAATGGCACAACAGCTCGTACCAAAATACAAGGGCCAAAGAGAATTTGATCTACCCCAGTTAATTATTTTATCTAAGGAAGTAATTACAATATTTGCTCCATTCCCTGCAGCAATAACCCTTCCTGGAATATCATTTGAAATAGGGTGATCATATCCTTCTTGCTCTGCCTGACTTAAATATCTTGTTTTATCTATTCCCATTTTAATGCTCTTTTTTTCCATGCGTACAACAATCCCAGTCCTAAAATAAATAAAAATATCAATATCTCAACCAAAGCGACGGTTCCCATTTCTTTAAAAACTACAGCCCAAGGAACCAAAAATACCATCTCTATATCGAATATCAAAAATAATATAGCAAACAAATAGTAACCAACCTTAAATTGCACCCAAGTTGGACCAATAGTTTCTACACCACATTCATAAGGTTCTCTTTTTTGCGGATTATCCGATTTATGTGAAACTAAATTAGATAAAAAATTTGCCAACACCACTAAAAAAACACCTGCAATAAAAAAAACTATAATAGCTTCGTAGCCCATATTTATATACTTTAAATA
>CAYPHN010000321.1:0-3950 GCA_964410265.1 uncultured Flavobacteriaceae bacterium
AAGAGAAAAATTTATAATCCTATCCATTATTATTACAGTACTTATATTGGGGAGTACACTAATTTGGCCAAATATGATATGGTTGTTTATATTGTTTGGCCCTTTAATCATTATGGGTTTTATTGATATTACCCAAAAAAAACACGCCATAAGAAGAAACTTTCCTGTTCTTGGTAGAATGCGTTATTTGTTAGAAGCTATTCGACCTGAAATAATGCAGTATTTTGTAGAGACAGATACAGAAGGCAGACCAATACCTAGGATTTTTAGATCTTTAGTGTATCAACGCGCTAAAAAAGCAAATGATACAACCCCTTTTGGAACACAGGTAAATGTGTATAGAGCTGGATACGAATGGATGGATCATTCTATGTATGTGGCAAATACTTTTGGAAATCACGACTTTCCAAAAATAAAGGTAGGTGGTAAGGCATGTCTTCAACCTTATGATGCTAGTTTGTTAAATATTTCGGCAATGAGTTTTGGTTCGTTAAGTAAAAATGCGATACTGGCCTTAAATAAAGGGGCTAAAATTGGTGGGTTTGCACATAATACTGGCGAAGGGGGGCTTAGTCCATATCACAAAGAATACGGAGGTGATTTAATATGGCAAATAGGAACAGCTTATTTTGGATGCAGAACCGATGATGGGAATTTTTGCCCTAATTCTTTTAAAATTGGAGCCCAGCTACAACAGGTAAAAATGATAGAAATTAAACTATCGCAAGGCGCAAAACCAGGTCATGGAGGTGTATTACCAGCAATAAAAAACACAGAAGAAATTGCTGAGATAAGACATGTAAAACCACATATAGATATTCTTTCACCCCCTTCACATTCGGCTTTTACTAACCCGATTGAAATGATGAATTTCATCAAACAACTTCGTGATCTTTCGGGTGGTAAACCTATTGGGTTTAAATTATGTGTTGGCAAAAAAGAAGAGTTTATTGATGTTTGTAAGGCCATGATTAAAACAGAAATTCAACCTGATTTTATCTCTGTAGATGGAGGTGAAGGAGGTACAGGAGCCGCACCGGTAGAATTTTCAAACTCTATTGGTATGCCTTTGCGGGAAGGATTAGTTTTTGTACATGATACCTTGGTAGGTTTTGATTTAAAAGATGAGATTAAAATTATCGCGTCGGGTAAAATATTTTCAGGATTTCATATGGTTAGAGCAAAAGCTTTGGGAGCGGATTTATGCAATAGTGCAAGAGCGATGATGATGTCTCTTGGTTGTATCCAGGCGCGAGAATGTAATTTAAATACGTGTCCAACAGGTATAGCTACACAGAATAAGTCTTTGAGCAAAGGACTGGTTGTTGAAGAAAAGGCCCAAAGAGTTGCTAATTTTCACGAGGAAACCATACAAAGTTTTTTAGAAATGATTGCAGCTGCAGGATTAAAAAGTCATGATGAAATTGAACGAAAACATGTGAATAGAAGAGTTGGTATGCATAGTATTGCAAAATATAATGAAATATATCCGGTAATAGAAAAGGGCATTTACTTAAAATAAAAATGCCTGTAAGTTTTAAACCCAAAGTGATTTAGGTAGTTTCAATTTTGTAATTAGCATCCTCGGGGTATTTTGCCATAAATTCTTCGGCTTTTGCAACCATATTTTTACTTCCTACAAAAATAGGTACACGTTGGTGTAGTTCATCTGGTTTGATTTCTAAAATTCGTTTATAACCATCACTTGCCCATCCTCCGGCCTGTTCTGCTAAGAAGGCAATAGGATTACATTCGTATAATAAACGTAATTTACCTTGAGGTGCTTTTGAACTTGTAGGGTAAATGTAGATTCCTCCTTTAATCATATTTCGATGAAAATCAGAAACTAAAGAACCAATATATCTAGCTGAATAAGGCCGGTTACCTTCTTCTTCCTGACAATATTTTAAATAGTCTTTTACGCCTTGTGGGAAATGAATATAATAACCCTCATTGATAGAATAAATATTACCATCCGTTGGGAATTTCATATTTGAATGTGATAAATAATATGTTCCTAAAGCGGGATTCAATGTAAAACCTTGAACGCCATGCCCTGTAGTATAAACCAGCATCGTAGAAGTTCCATAAACAACATAACCTGCTGCCACCTGTAAATTACCTGGCTGTAAAAAATCTTCTTTTGTTACAGGAGTGCCAATAGGTGTTACTCTTCTGTAAATGGAAAAAATTGTACCAACAGAAACATTTACATCGATATTTGATGATCCATCTAAAGGATCCATCAAAACAATGTATTTATTATCGTGTGTTTGATTTTTACCTCCAATAATTACAAAATCATCCTCTTCTTCACTTGCAACACCACATACAATTTGACGATTGGCAAGTGTACGCATAAAAACGTCATTTGCATAAACATCTAATTTTTGTTGATCTTCACCTTGTATATTTGTATTACCCACATTTCCTACAATATCTACCAAACCGGCTTTATTCACTTCATGATTAACTACTTTAGAAGCTAATTTTATAGAACTTAGTAAACGGGAGAGTTCTCCCGATGAATATTGAAAATCTTTCTGATTATCAATAATATATTCACCTAAAGTGGTGTGATTTTTCATTTTAATTATATTTGAGTATAGTTTGAGTTTTACATTACAAATATGGTTATTTTTGTTTTAAATAAACGAAAATATGGAGTTAAAATTGCGGAATGCTCTAAAAACCGATATGCATTCGGTTTTAGAATTAATTAAAGAATTGGCTATATTTGAAAATGAACCTGAAGCAGTAACTATAACAGAGAAAGTATTAATAGAGGATGGTTTTGGAGAAAATTCTTCCTTTAAGGTTTACATTGCTGAGTTGGAAAACGAAATAGTTGGGATGGCATTATTTTACAACAGGTATTCAACTTGGAAAGGTAAATCGTTACATTTAGAAGATTTAATTGTTAAAAATAATCACAGAGGAAAAGGCATAGGATCTGCATTGTACACAAAAGTATTAAAATATGCCCATGACAATCATTTTAAAAGAGTTGCATGGGAAGTTTTAGATTGGAATAAAGTGGCAATTGATTTTTATAAAAGTACTGGGGCAAAGATTTTTGATGTATGGCGAGTGGCGCAAATGGATGAAGAAGGGTTGGTAAATTATATAGAAAATAAAGGGTCAGTTAAAAAATAATTTAATAAAATTTATGAAAGCAATATCAATTTTAATTTTGAGTTTTTTTATTGGAGTTACTAATTTAATTTTTATTAGTTTTGAAAAGAATCAAGAGGATAAAATACATCAAGAAAACTGGGTAAAACTATTTAATGGAAAGGATCTTAAAAATTGGAAGATCAAAATTAAAGGGCATCCGTTAAACGAGAATTATAAAAACACATTTAGGGTGGTTGACGAAATGATTCAAGTAAATTATAATGAATATGAAGAATTTGATGATTCTTTTGGCCATATTTTTTATAAAAATGAATTTTCTAATTATAGGTTAAGACTGCAATATAAATTTACTGGAAAGCAATTAAAAGGAGGGGCCGGATGGGCCAAAAGAAATAGTGGTATTATGATTCACTGTCAGTCACCGGAATCTATGGGATTAAATCAAAATTTTCCAATTTCTATAGAAGTGCAATTATTGGGCGGTTTGGACGAAGGAGAGAGACCAACTGCGAATCTTTGTACCCCTGGGACCAATGTTGTAATGCATGATAAATTGATTACAAAGCATTGTACAAATTCAACATCAAAAACATTTAACGGTGATCAATGGGTACAAGTAGAAGTTTTTGTGAAAAATGATTCTATTATTTCACATTGGGTAAACGGAATTAAAGTGTTATCGTATGGCAAACCTCAAATAGGAGGTTCTGTAGATTTTGATGAAATTAAATGGAAAAATAAAGAACGATTGGCCTTCAACAAAGGATTTATTTCTCTGCAAAGTGAAAGTCACCCTGTTGCATTTAAAAATA
>CAYPHN010000322.1:0-3917 GCA_964410265.1 uncultured Flavobacteriaceae bacterium
TTTTAGATGAGAAATTAAACCTTAAAAAAGGTCAACCTATTTCAGTATAATACAGAGAACAATGAGAGAAAAAAATAAAAAAATAAAAAATATTGGTTTTATCTTCTTCATATTCCTTTCAGTTAGTTGTGAAAAACCAAACGAACCAAAACCAAATAACTTTGGTCTTTTTGCTCAAAATACCATTATTGTAGATGGAATAACACGGAATTACGATTATTATATGCCAAATAACTTGGGTTCTTCATCAGTACCTTTAGTTTTTATGTTACACGGAGGAGGTTCAGAATCTGATGATTTGACGGGTGAAAGTGGCTTCAAAGCACCTTATAAAGTGTGGATGGATATTGCTGATGACGAAAAATTCATCATTGTTTACCCCAATGGTACACTTAACCCTCTTGGAGGACAAGGTTGGAACGATTGTCGTGCAGATGCCACAACAAATCCTTCTGTGGACGATGTAGGTTTTATTGACTCGCTTATTGCTTATTTTTCTAATTTGTATAATATAGATGTAAACCGAATTTATGCCACTGGAACCTCCAATGGCGGACATATGACGCTTCGTCTTGCACTTGAATTATCAAATAAAATCGCTGCGATTGCACCAGTTGTGGCATCTATGCCTGCAATTAGATGTAGTAATCCAGTTCACCCAATTTCTGTTTTATTTATGATAGGGACAGATGACCCTCTTTCACCATATAATGGAGGAGAGGTTGCCCCTGATATAGGAGGACGTGGAACTGTTCTTTCAGCAGAAGAATCAGCAAATTTTTGGGTGGTATTTAACCAAACCGATTCGGTTTCATCTATAATGAATTATCAAGATATTAATACTACGGACAATTCCACTGTAAAGAGCATTACATATTCCAATGGGATTGAATTAACTCAAGTTGTATTATATGAAATTTTAGGTGGGGGTCATTTAGAGCCAAGCATACAAGAACAATACTCACCAATATTAGAATTGTCTTTAGGTAGTCAAAACCACGATATTGAAATGGCTACAGTAATTTGGGATTTCTTTAAAAATAAAAAATTGAATTAATAAATTACTACACACAACAAAAAATATAGTGCATTTGGCAGATAGAGCTAAAAATTAAGATGATAGTAATAAATAAACATAGTAGTAAATTGAAAGTTTGGAGCGTTGAAATGCCAAACGCACCATATTCAAACCGTTACCCACCATTCTGAAAAAAAATCGTAATTCAAATAATCATTGTATATTTGCAAGTGATTACTCACTAAATAATGACAGATAAAAAAGAAAAAATATTAAAAACCGCTTTGGAATTATTTGCCAATGAAGGAGTTAACGCAACTTCAACAAACAAAATAGCAAAAAAAGCAGGTGTTTCTGAAGGACTAATATTCAAGCATTTTAATAACAAGAAAGGACTTTTGGATGCAATTATGGCAAGTGCAGAGGAAAAGGCTGCTGCTTTGTTTATCAATATTTTGCAACAAGATATTGCGGAATCAGTGATTAAAAAAACAATAGAATTACCCTTTTCAATTAAAAAATCTGAATACAATTATTGGAAATTACAATTTAAACTTAAATGGGAACAAGAATATAACAACCCAAAAAAAATGCAACCATTAATCTATAAACTAACTTGGGCGTTTTCGGAATTAAACTATAAAAATCCAGAATTAGAAGCGCAACTTATGAGTCAAATTTTAGATGCTATTTCTACCGAAATACTTAAAGGAAATTTTAACAATGCTAATCAATTCAAACAATTTTTAAGCAATAAATATTCAGTATAAAAAAATTTAATCATATAAAAAGTAAGTACTCACTAATTTAAAACAAAACAATGAAAAAAATAGCATTAATTACCGGAGCAAGCAGCGGAATAGGCAAAGAATTTGCAAAAATACACGCAGAGAAAGGCGGAGATTTAATTGTAGTAGCAAGGAGCGAAAACAAATTGAATGAATTAAAAAAAGAACTTGAAGGAGCCTATAAAATAAATGTATTTGTAATTCAGAAAGATTTAACAAAGCCAAATGCAGTCAAAGAAATCTATGAACAAGTTCAAAATGCTGGACTTAAAGTAGATTATTTAATAAACAATGCTGGTTTTGGTGGTTTAGGAAAATTCAATGAACGGGACTTGGCACAAGACTTAGCAATGATAAATCTGAATGTAAGTGCCTTAACCGCCTTAACGCATTTCTTTTTGCAAGATTTTGTAAAAAGTAACGAGGGGAAAATTCTTAATGTTTCTTCAACAGCTAGCTTTATGCCCGGACCTTTGCAAGCTGTGTATTTTGCGACCAAAGCATACGTAACATTTTTCAGCAATGCGATTGCCGAAGAATTAAACGACACAAATATTACAGTTACCAATTTAATGCCTGGAGCAACCGAAACTCAATTTGGAAAAGTTTCTGGAGTGGACAAAACTGCATTGTTAGATAAATCCGTAAGTGCTAGAAGCGTTGCGCAAGATGGTTATAATGGAATGCTAAAAGGTAAATTAGATGTTATTTCAGGACTTACTTTGTCGCAAAAAATATTGGTCTCAATGATACCATTTACACCTAAAAAAATGATGTTAAAACAAGTAAGACAAATGCAAGAAATTAAATAAAACGATAACTATATGGAACTTATACAATATACATCTGAATGGGTAAAAGGAGAAGTTAATCAAGGAAAAATAATGCTTATTCTTGGAGTGGTTTTACTTATTGTTATTGTTTTTATTTTTAAAAACAATAACGAAATCCTTAGAGGAATGTTAATTCCCTTTGGATTAATACTACTCATATTTTTAGGATATGGTGGATTTCAAACATTTTCTCGCCCAAACCATCTAACTAAAGTAACTAAATCATATAAGGAAAACACTATAAATACTATTCAAAAAGAATATGAATACGCAGAAAAAGGCGACAAGTCTTACACTCAACTAAAACCAATTTGGGCTATATTAATTGTTGTTTCAGTAGCCTTATATTTCATCCTTTCTAAAGATTATTTTAAGGGCTTAGCAATGGGTTTAATGCTGTTATTCCTAACCACATTGATTCTCGATTCTATAATGCATAACAGATTAAAAACATACCTCAAAGGAATAACTGAAATTAGACTGGAGTAAAGTATAACGGTGGGTAACACTGTATAAAAATAATAGCGGTTTTAGTGCTAAATTCAAAGGTCATATCTTTGTACAAAGTTTAGTGTTAAATTGAAAGGAAAGTGCCTTGAAATCCGCTACTATTCTTATACAAACCGTTGGCAAACATTAAAAAATGAAATACTCTATTAGAATAATAATTGTAATATTTACATACTTAGTGTTTTCGTGCAATTCGAAATCAAAGAATGAATATTCAACTAATTTTAATCAGAAAATTTGGTTGGAAAATGGTGAATTAGGAAATGGAACGGAAAACAGTCCTAGAGCACGAATGATAGATGATTTAATTAAAAATTATCTAAAAGAAGGAATGACAAAATCTGAAATAATTGCTTTACTCGGAAAACCATATAAAGATGGAATTGAACAAAGATTGCCAAAGGATATAGAAATTCCAGATTCACTAGATTTAGTGTCAACAATTGGAAAATCAGAAGAAATACGACAAAAAGCCTTAGATGATTGGAATAATTGGTATTCCGAACATTCACAACCTGACACTTTGCTCTTATACACCGCTGGCTGGTCTTATATCGACCCAAATTCCTTAGTTATTAAGTTGAATGATAAAGATATTGCTTATGAGTTTTGGCTTGAACAACATTGACAAAATTAGAAATAACGTTTGCCAACAACGTGTAAAATTCATTGCTAAGTTTTGGCTTACTTAGGAAAATCCTATCGGATTTTCAAGTCGGTTATTATTTACTAAATTTGTTGCTTAACCACGCAACGAAATCTTACACA
>CAYPHN010000323.1:0-3893 GCA_964410265.1 uncultured Flavobacteriaceae bacterium
TTGGTAATACTAGCTTCAACAACTAAGGCATCTACAAATGTTAATTGACCATCAATATCAATAAGTTCCGTACAACTAAATACAAATACGCTTAGTAGAGAAATGAATATAATGTGAATTGATCTAAAAATGTTCATAGTTATTTGTTGAAAATAAAATATTAAAATCTAAAGTTGTAAGTTATCGTTGGTACAGGTACAGAAAAAATAGAGCTTTGATAAGCCTTTATTTCTCCATTTTCTGTTACAAAGAAAACTGAAAATGGGTTGTTTCTTCCTAAGACATTGTATACGGATATATTCCAAAAACTATGCGCTAATTTTTTAATTTTATGATTACCTTCAATATTAATTCCAAGATCTAAACGATAATAATCAGGTATTCTAAATTCATTTCTATTGCTATAAAAAACATATTGTGAATTGTTAAACACATAATTACCTACAGGAAAAGTAACTGGTCGTCCAGTTTGGTAAATAAAATTCATGGAAAAACTATAGCGTTTGGTTAATTTATAATTTGCCACCATACTAAAGTCATGCGGCTTGTCAAAGTTAGAAGGAAAAAAATTACCATTATTAACACGTTCTACATCAAATTCACTATCTAATTTAATTAAAGACCGTGAATATGTATAACCTATCCATCCATTAAGTTTTCCTTTATTTTTTTTAATTAACAACTCAACACCATAGGCCTTACCTTCTCCTTGTAAAACTTCTGTTTCAATTCTTTCATTTAATAATAAATCGGCGCCCACTTTATAATCTAAAATATTATCAGATAATTTATAGTAACCCTCTAAACTTAATTCATAAACGTTTCCGTCTATATTTTTAAATAAGCCAAGAGAAAATTGCTTGGCTTGTTGTGGTTTGATATTTGAATCTGATAATTTCCAAGTATCCATTGGTGTTGCAGTGGTATTGGTTGTTAATGAATGAATAAATTGATAATTATTATTATAACTAGCTTTAACAGAAAAGCTTGGAGTAAAAGAATAGCGGGCAGAAACTCTTACTTCTGGACCTCCATAAGTTTCAACAACTTCATTATTGCCATAAGATTTCGAATCAGTCAATGTGGCATCATTCTTTGGTAAACCATCAATATAAATATTTTGGGTAGTCTCTCCAAGAAATGCATAGAAAGAATAGCGAAACCCTAAACTAACAGAGAAATTCTCACTAACATCAAAACTATCAGAAATAAATATTGCTGATTCTAAGGCTTTTTCGCCTTGGATATCTGTAGGTGTAACTATTGATTCACTTCCAATAGGCGTAATATTTCCTGGGGTGTTATTATATAGTTTACTCGACAATCCGTAATTAAAAGTATGCTGATCATTCAGTTTATAATTCATCAATAATTTAGCTTCTGTTTCTTGAACTTTATAATTAAGATCAAAATTTCTATTTGCATTACTATCAAATTCTATATTAAAATCATAATTACTATTTGCTATGATTAAACTTCCTCTGTTTTTTTCATTAAAGATATGATTCCATTTCAAAGAAAAAAGTGTATTACTATAACTGAAAGTAGAATCAGATGAAACACTAAATACATCTTTACTGTAATACCCTGTTGTTTCAATATTATTTTTATCATTTATTTGATGATTGTATTTGGCAATAATATCATAAAATGATGCCTCACTATTTTTTAATGATTCGTCATCAAGTCGTTTTAATATCCAATCAGAATAAGTTGCTCTACCACCAATTATTAAAGATGATTTTTCTTTAACTACTGGAATTTCTAAAGTTAAATTGCTGGTTACTGGCCCTACAGCTCCCTCACCGGCAAATTTTTCATTGTTTGCAATTTTTGTGTTTATTTCAAATACGGAGGAAAGTCTACCTCCGTATTCCGCGGGAATACTACCTTTGTAAATATTTAAATCTCCCGTGGTATATGGGTTTAGCGCCGAAAATATTCCGAAAAAATGTGTTGGATTATAAATAACAGCATTATCTAAAAGCATTAAGTTTTGATCAGCATTTCCACCTCTAACGTTAAAACCTGATGTTCCTTCTCCTGCTGTTGAAATACCAGGTAAGGTTGTTGCAACTTTTAAAACATCTCTTTCGCCCAATACCAAAGGAATGGTCTTTATATCTTTAACTTGAATTTGTGTAATTCCGGTAATTGCTTCTTTAATGTTTTTGTCTTTATCTGCATCGATAATCACTTCATCAAGAAGTTCCAAATTTTCAGCTAGTTTAAAGTTGTAAACGCCATCGCTATAAATAATAATTCTTTTTTTTAGATTTTCAATACCTAAAGACTTGATTTCAAGATTATTAATACCGATAGGCATTTTGATAGAGTAGAAGCCATCAATATCAGATACTGCATTGATGTTTTTATCCGGAATCGAAAGAACAAGGTTTGGTATCGGTTCTCCCGTAACATTATTTTTTACATATCCTGATAAGCTATATATTTTTTTCTTTGAGTTTTTACTTTCTTTACCAATACGAATGGTTTCTATACCTGATTTTTTTGTAGAAGTCTTTGCAGCATAAAAAACGGGATTGGGACTATCTTTTACAACATCATCTTTATTTAAATTAAAAAAATCTTTAGGTAAGCTATCGTATATTAAATTGTTTTGCGTTAATATTATTTTATTATCGTCTGATATATAAAAATTGATAACAGTTCCACTAAAAATATCCTTTAAGATTACAGGTAAAGAAATATTCGAATAAACACCAGATATAGGCTTATCATCTAACCATTCTTCAACAAAATAAAATGTATAATTCGTTTTGCTTTCTATTTGTTTTAAAACATCAATTTTAAGTATTTCATTAAATTTAATGCTAATCTTATCTTCTTTTTGTTGACTGTAAACCAGTTGGATACTTAAAAAGAGAAGTATAAACAGTAGTTTTTTCATTAGTTGGTTTTTTTAAGGTTTTAACTACTTATTTGTTTGCTTAATTGAATCAGAAACATTTCATAATTTGATTTTAATAAAAGTCTATTTTTATTATAAAAACTGTTGATTGTTTTTTTATGATTTGGAAATAACTTTGTTAAATCTGATTTCGAATCGATCAAATAATAACTTCCTTCATTGTAGATATAATAAGTGTCTTTATTTTTGAATTCACTAAATATTATTTTTTTTTCATAATGTTTAATTCTATATTTTGAATGTTTTTTATATATAATTATATCAGCACCATGATACGAAATTTGGTAGAAACCTTGGATGGAAGTTGAAGAATTATGCACCTTATGCTCAGAAAGATTCACGAACTTTTTATTGCTTAATGTAAAACTTTCTACAAATTCTTTTATTAATTGAAAGATACTATTCCCAGATCTGGTTTGAAGATTTATTAGAACCTGATCCTCAAAAAGGTCATATTTTAATTCAATATTATAATAGGTCTGATTTTTATAAACAATTTTTCCTTTGATAAAATTTGAGCTTTGAAAAAATTTATGTTTTCCGTTTTTTACTCGATAAAGCTCTTTATACCGTATACCGTTATATAAATCAGTGTTTTCAATTCCTACCTGATTATCAAACCAGTTATAGTAGTTTTCTTGACTCACATTTTGTTGACTTTGCAATGTCAAAGAAGTGGCAAACAAAAAAAATACTATTATAATAGGACTAAGGTGCTTGTAATTCAATAGTTCAAATTTTTTAGTTAAAAGGAAGACGAATATAGGACAAACACTTTACTAAAAAAAACGAAAAATTGAATAAGCTAAATATTATTTAAAAATGATAGAATATTGACATAAGACTTTTTATTTAAATTTCTATATAAAGGTGAGATTGTGGCATTCTGCTATATATACTCAACACACATAGCTTTTCGGTTTTTTCACTCTTTCTTTTTCTGCCAATACGCCAGCTGGCT
>CAYPHN010000324.1:0-3874 GCA_964410265.1 uncultured Flavobacteriaceae bacterium
ATTATTAAACCAGCAAACCACAATCTTGTCTCTCTTTCTTTAATAATTTTTTGGAGAATTGTTATCAACACAATTGTTGCAGTTAGGTTATCAATTATTGCTGATAGAATAAAAGCTAAAATAGTAAAAATCCACAATAACCTTTTTTTGCTTTTTGTTTTTATATAGCTTTTAAATGTCGAAAATCCATCAAAATAATCGATAATTTCAACAATAGTCATGGCACCTAATAAGAAAAATAAAATTTCTGCCGTTTTGCCAAGGTGATGTAATAAGGTTTCTTCCATTAAATGAAGTTTTTCCTCACCTGAAAAAGAAGCAAAGCCTTCAACCAATTTATGTGCACTAGAATCAAACCAATTTTGAAAATTATCCATTCCCAAAGCAACAAATGCCCAAAGAATAGCCATCATGGCCAATGCTGGTATCAATTTATCCAATTTTATACTATGCTCTAATGTAATTGCCAAATATCCTAATGCAAAAACTATTACTATTAATGTTTCCATTTATTTTATTTTTTTATTCAAGTGATAAATATAGTAATTAATATGTTTTATATATTTAAAATAAATTAAATTTTTATACCAATTCCTGTAAAGCAATTTCAAAGGCTGTTTTACATATATCTGTTTTATATGGATGTAACTGATTTGCTTTTAATAAAGCTTGTTTTATGGTTATTGATGTATCGTTAAATATATCTTCATCCTTCATCGGTAAATCTACTTTTGACTCCATCAAATAAGCAAACACCCTAGCAATACCACAATTTGAAATAAAATCTGGTATTAAACTTACCTTATTGTCTACATATTCCATTATCGGTCCAAAAAATATTTCGGAATCCGCAAAAGGAACATTTGCACCTGGTGAAATCACTTCTAAACCAGAAGCTACCAATTGTGCAACCTGTTCTTTTGTAACCAATCTTGAAGCTGCCGCTGGAATAAATATTTCAGCGGATAAAGACCATACTCTTTTATTAATCTCATCAAAAGGAATCATATTTTCTGAAACTAACATATTACCATGCTTGTTTAAAAACATAGTTCTTACTTCTTCTAGAGTAAATCCTTCATTATTAATTACTCCTCCAACTCTATCAATAATACCAACTACTTTAGCACCTAATTGGGTCAAATAATATGCTGCTGCGGATCCTACGTTTCCAAAACCCTGAACAATAACTCTTTTATCTTTAATTTCACCACCATATATATTGTAATAATGTTTTACTGCTTCCGCAACACCATAACCGGTAAGCATATCAGCAACGGTATATTTTTTACTTAAATCGGGAGAGTATTTCTTATTTTCAATAACTTTGATTACACCATATCTCAATTGGCCAATTCTATTGATTTTTTGAGCTTCAGTAGGTTTAAAATGGCCGTTAAAAACACCTTCTTGGGGATGCCAAACTCCTGAGTTTTCCGTTAACGGAATTACATCATGAATCTCATCCACATTTAAATCACCTCCAGTTCCGTAATAATATTTTAACAAGGGCGTAACTACTTTGTACCAACGCTCTAAAACCCCTCGTTTTCGCGGATCATTAGGGTCAAAATTAATTCCTGATTTTGCACCACCAATGGCAGGCCCTGAAACGGTAAATTTCACCTCCATAGTTTTAGCTAAAGAAAGTACCTCATTCATATCCAGCCCTTTACGCATTCTTGTTCCACCACCTGCTGCTCCTCCTCTAAGAGAATTAATCACGGCCCAACCTTCGGCTTCAGTCTCTTTATCTCGCCAATGAAAAACAATTTCGGGTGGTTGATTTTCGTATTTTCTTAGTAATTCTTTCATTTGGTTTTATTTCGTTTTATTGCATATAATTTCATGCTAGATGATTTAATATTAGCAGTTATGCATCAAACACAACTCCACTACTATGATCTTTAATTGCTCCTGTAACACTTTGCAAACAATTAATTTCATTTTGATTTTTTAACAAACCTAAAAAAGCAAATATCAAGGCTTCTTTAAAATCAATTATTTCTTTATCAGGAACAATAATTTTTAAATTAGAATGATATGAAATTCTATCCATTAAAAAATCATTGCATGCACCACCTCCAGTAATCAATACTTCATTATTCTTATTTAACATATTACTATTTATCACTTTAACCATTTGCACTGCTGCATGCTCAATAAAAGTTCTTAATACGGTATTAATTGGTAATGCATAAGATTCGATAATCGGCAAAATAGTTTCTTTAACAAACTCATAGCCCAGTGATTTTGGTTTTTCATCTGTATAAAATGGTAGGTTGTTTAATTCATTAAATAAATTCATATGAAGATCTCCTTGAGATGCCAACACACCTTTATCATCATATTCTAATCCTATTTTTCTGGTATAATGATTAAGTACAATATTTATTGGGCAAATATCAAAAGCCATTCTCGTTTTTTGCTTATCAAATGAAATATTGGCAAATCCTCCTAGGTTCAAACAAAATCCATAATTACCAAAAAGCAACTGATCACCTATAGGAACCAAAGGAGCACCTTGGCCGCCAAGTGCAACATCTTGCACCCTGAAATCGCAAATAACTTTACAATTTGTAACAGAAGCAATAACGGCACCACTTCCAATTTGTAAAGTGAAATTTTGCTCAGGACGGTGAAAAATGGTATGCCCATGAGAAGCGATAAAATCGATATTTTTAAGTTCGTTTTTCGAAATAAAATCACGAATCAAACCACCCAAAAAACGACCATAATCCACATCTAATTTGGTCAATTTTTCACCTGAAATATGAAAAGCATCTTGTAGTGTGTTTTTCCATTTTTCGGAATAATTTATAGCTTCTTTTTTTAATATCTTAAAAGTGTAGGTTTCTTTCTTTGAAAATTTAACATATACCAAGTCTACGCCGTCAAGTGAAGTGCCACTCATCAAACCTATAACATGCCAATTTAAATTTTTCATAATTGCGTAAAAATACAAATAGATTTTGAGATTTTGCTTATCTTTGTACAATTCAAATAAAAATAAAAAAAGTAAAAAACATTATGGATTTTACCCTTACAGAGGAACAGATTATGATTCGTGACGCTGCTCGCGATTTTGCAAATAACGAATTATTGCCTGGAGTAATAGAACGTGATGATGCTCAAAAATTTCCACATGAACAAATTAAAAAAATGGGGGAACTCGGTTTTTTAGGAATGATGGTAGACCCAAAATATGGAGGCGGTGGTATGGATACGATTTCTTATGTTTTAGCCATGGAGGAAATTTCTAAAATAGATGCATCTGCATCCGTGGTAATGTCGGTTAATAATTCTTTGGTTTGCTGGGGTTTAGAAACTTATGGTACCGAAGAGCAAAAGCAAAAGTATTTAGTACCACTAGCAAGTGGAGAAATAATTGGGGCTTTTTGCTTAAGCGAACCAGAAGCAGGAAGTGATGCAACATCACAAAGAACCACGGCAATAGATAAAGGAGATCATTATTTGGTTAATGGTACAAAAAATTGGATTACTAATGGTGCGAATGCAAGTGTTTATTTAGTTATTGCACAAACCAATATTGAAAAAGGTCATAAAGGAATCAATGTACTTATTCTTGAAAAAGACATGGAGGGTTTTGTTGTTGGACCTAAAGAAAATAAATTAGGGATTAGAGGGTCAGATACACATTCTTTAATGTTTAATGATGTGAAAGTTTCTAAAAAAAATAGAATAGGCGAAGATGGTTTTGGTTTTAAATTTGCTATGAAAACCTTGGCAGGTGGTAGAATTGGTATTGCTGCACAAGCATTAGGTATAGCATCTGGAGCGTATGAATTGGCTCTACAATATTCTAAAGAACGTAAATCTTATGTTAGACCAGAAACCTTTAGACTTGGATTTT
>CAYPHN010000325.1:0-3859 GCA_964410265.1 uncultured Flavobacteriaceae bacterium
ATTTTAATGATGTCATTAAGAGGCCTTCACAAAAGAAAAGAGCACTTAAAAGAAATTTTTGATATTACCGGTAGAGAGGATCGAGATTTGATTTTAATTGCAAAAGAAAAAGGATTTATTTAAAGGTTTTGTTCAAAATACAATTCAATTATTATTTTGAGTATACCAAAACAAATGGGTAGCATATAATATTTAGCAGACTAGTTCGTTTTTTCATAGATATTTTGATATAAAAAATAAACTAAATTATATGTTAAGAATAATTCTCCCATTATTCATTTCTATATATACTATAGAATTATGTGCCCAATATACCGATGATTTTGAAAGGTATAATTACTCACAAAGACTTAGTTCTCAGTCATTAAATTGGATTACTTGGTCAGAAAATCCAACAGCTGGAACTGGTTATATAGTAGATGAAGATGGTATTGTTAGTAATACCGATTTCCCAAATAATGGTGAATCTGTTCATTTTGCTAAATCTGGTAAACAAGCCATGTTTATTGGTAAAGCCAATTTAGGATCTGTACCTCAAGATGTCGTTTTAAATTTACAAAACAAATCAACTGGTATTTGGAATTTATCATGGCAAATGTATATTCCTAGAAGAAGAAATAAAGCTTATTATAATTTTCAAGAATTTACACCAATAAATGGTGTTGGTAATTGGGCTATTCAAGTTTATTTTAATGGTAGAGGAAGAGGTGAAATTCGAGACGATAGGGGAGGTTCAATGGTTAACTTTAATTATCCTTGGAGGGAATGGTTTGAACTACAGCATACGATTGATTTAGATAACGATACTATAAAAATTACACTTATCTCAAATTCAGGATCCACAGAAATTTATAATAGTTCATTTTTAAGTAACAATCAATATTTAGGCGGCGTTGATTTTTATGCTATTGATCGTAGAAATAAATTTTATATAGATGATGTAATTTTCGAAAAAAACAATTTGGATAATAATGTATTTATTTGGGATAATAATCAGTGGGAAGATATTTTAGGAAATCCATCACCTGTTAGTCCGGATTCATCGTATAATGCAATTTTAAGAGACCAATTTACTGTAAATTCAGGTACTACATTAAACGCTTTAAATTTAATAATTGAAGAAAATGGCAGTCTTAACGTGTTAAATGGTGCAAATGTGGCCATTTCGGGTAACCTTAAAACAAGCTCAAGTAATAATAATATAAAAGTTGAAGATGGAGGCTCGTTTATCATGTTGAATAATGATGCAAACATAGACTTGTTTGACAACAATAATTTTGAATATATTAGAAATTCAGCAGTTTTAACAAATGCATATGACTATACTTATTGGTCTTCTCCGGTAACGGGAATCAATATTTCTAATTTAGGAATTTCAACTGTATATACCTTTAACACAGCCAATTATTTAGATTTATATTCGGGTAATGGTTATCCACAAACAACAGGTTCGCCAGATGATTTTGATGACAATGGCGATGATTGGCAATTAGCAAGCGCTACAGATAATGTAATTGAAGGTAAAGGATACGCAGCTTTGTCAGATGGAGTAGAATCAATGCAAACCATTTCATTTAAAGGTATACCTAATAATGGGTATGTTTCAGTTCCTGTATTTTTAAGTGGAAATAACTCAAATACCGATGATGATTGGAATTTAATCGGTAACCCATATCCATCTGCCATCGATGCAAGCGTATTGATAAATTCAAATATTAATATGAGTGGAACTTTATATTTTTGGACACATAATACTAATTTAGGTGATGGCGGTAATATTGGTCCAGCCGATAAAAATTATGATGCCAATGATTATGCTTCATTTAATTTATCTGGAGGAGTTGCTGCAGGATCGGGTGGTGAGATACCAAATGGGTATATTGCTGCTGGTCAAGGTTTTTTTATGGAAGTAAATGACAATGGTACGATTACTTTTAATAACGATATGCGGGTTTTAAATACGGCTGATGAGAATACTCAGTTTTATAAATCAGCTAAAAATAAAAGCAAAATTATAAATAATGAAGTTGCGATTAATGAAAATAAAATTTGGTTGAATTTCACCAATGAAAAGGGCGCATTTAGTCAATCTTTAATTGCTTTTACACCAAATGCTACCAATGGTTATGAGCCTAATTATGATGGCATTAGAGCTGGTACCGAATTAAATTCAAAATTCTTTTCGGTTTTGGGTGAAAGAGAGTTAGCAATTCAAGGTAGATCAGAATTAATCCAAAGTGATCAAATAACCTTGGGTTTCTATATTGCTAAGCCCGATGCTTTTGTTATTTCTATCAAAAAAATGGAAGGCTTAATAAAAAATAATAATATCGATATTTATTTAAAAGACCATGTATTGCATAAAGTTCATGATTTAAAATTATCTGACTATCATTTTAATGTATCTGAGGCGGGTAAAAATACGACCAGGTTTACATTGGAATTCGAGAATATAGCATCAAAAGAAAATGATATAGAGCTTGCTAAAAATTTATCTGTTGTTAATCAAGAAAATAGATTTAAAATTGACACAAATGAAAAAGTGTCAAAAATAATTTTATATGATATTTTTGGTAGGTTATTGATTCAGGAAACTCCCAATAGCAAAAGTTTTTATTTAGAGAATAGCAGTATTAGAAAAGGTACTTTAATCATTGTACAAGTACAATTAGAAACGGGTATTGTTTTAAATAAAAAAATTATTAGGTATTAATCTATTTTAAATTTTCTCACCGCATTTATAACAAAATGTAGCATCATCATTATGCCTTTCCGTGGAGCAATTCGGACAAGCTTGTGTATTTGTATTTACCTTTTGCTTTACAATTTCTGCCGTAATAATTCCTGTTGGAATTGCAATGATACCATAGCCCAAGATCATCACCATACTGGCAATAAATTGCCCTAGTCCTGTTTGTGGTGCAATATCTCCATAACCAACAGTAGTTAAGGTTACTATGGCCCAATAAATCCCTTTTGGAATACTTGTAAAACCACTTTTGTCACCTTCAATTAAATACATAACAGTTCCTATGATTATACAAATAACCAATACCGCTGAGATAAAAACAGAAATTTTATATTTACTCTCCTTTAAAGCTTTTCTTAAATTGTTTGTAGCCCCAATAAACCGTACTAATTTTAATATTCTAAATACTCTTAGTAACCGCAATGCCCTCAATGCTACCAAAGCATGAGCACCTCCAAATACTAACGATAAGTATTTTGGAATAGTAGATAACAAATCAATAACACCGTAAAAACTAAAGATATATTTTTTAGGTTGCTTTACACTTATTATTCTAAGTATATATTCAATGGTAAAAAATATAGTAATCACCCATTCTGAAATGTTAAAAAAAGAATGGTATTTGGCATCAAGTTCAGCGATACTTTCTAACATAACCAAAACAATACTCGCCAATATTGCCCACAACAATATAATATCAAAAAGTTTACCCGATTTTGTATCGGCTTCGTATATTATTTGGTGAATTTTATCTTGCCAGTTTTTGTTCTTAGATGTGTTAGTCAATGGATATTAGTTTTTTCTAAAGTTATTAAACTATTTTGAGTTTTTATAATTTGATTAATAAAAATTTTAAATAACAGCATTTTACTCATTTTAAAATAGGTTGAATTTTAATACCTAATTATTTTTTCTACAGAATTATGCTTTAAATATTTTATAATAATATCATTTTGAATATCTGTGGTTATTGATGATGTTATTATTTTTTTTAAAATCTCTAAATTACTTATTTGGTATCCTAAATTGGTAAATGCATACCCTTTATAGCAATTTTCTTCAATAAGTATAACCGATTTTTCTAATATATCCCTGCCTTTATCAATAAGT
>CAYPHN010000326.1:0-3458 GCA_964410265.1 uncultured Flavobacteriaceae bacterium
AAACCAGTTGCTAAAAATGAATATTATAAGCAAGAAGAACAAGACCCAGTTTATCTTGAAAACAAAGCAGACCGAGAAGCTAAACAAAAAATGCTTTTCGCAGAAGCTATGCAAAGTCCTTACACCAAGTTATTAGGCGAAAAATGGCTGATTAATGTTGCTGATATGCAAAATATAAGTACCATGACAGGACTTGCAGAAAAAGTTTACCCACTATACGATGAACTCAAAGAAGCAAGGGGATTAAAAGGGGTAGAAACACATCTATCATACGTTGCAAGTAAGCAAGAGGGCTATTCTAAACGAAACGTGGTTAAGTACCTTAAAACAGCCATTGAGGGTTATTTACCAACCGTTGCTTTACAAGACCTCGAACAACCTGAACGAGCCAATTATAAAAAGCCAAGAAGTTTAGAAGAAGTGGCAAAGGACTTTTTACCAGACTATCAGAACGAAACTAGCGAAGCGGAAAAAGAAGAATTGAGACGATTGAAAGCAGAAATTGATAAAAAGTTACGTGGCGAGGGCTTAGACCATGAGTGAGAATTTAAAAACTATTAAGGAGCTTGCGGACGAGCTAGGACTAGCTAAACAGACCGTTCAATACCATTTAAAGTTTTTGCCGACCGAAAATCGACAAAAAAACAATAGTGGTTCAATCGTCCTAAACCTTGAAGAACAAAAGTTTATCAAAAAAAGACTAACAAAAATAAAAAAAGTTCAACCGACCGAAAATCGACAAAAAACCGACCGAAAATCGACAAAAAGAAATGAAGAATTAAGCGTTAATAGTCTTTTGTTAGAACAAATTAAAGACTTGAAAAATAATAGAGATAAGCAATTAGAAAACAAAGATAAACAGCTATTACAAATGCAAAATTTGCTAGACCAGCAACAACGTCTAGCCTTACAAGATAAAAAGTTGTTAGAAGAATACAAAGCAGAAAATGACAGCTTAAAAGCTCTCAAAATGCCCTCACAGGAAACAGAATTCAAACACTTAGACAATCAATATAAAGATGAAGTGAACGCTCTTAAAGAGCATTTGGAAACTTTGCTGGAGCAAATCAAAGATCAAAAAAGGATAGAAGAACAAGAAAAACCAAGAAAATGGTGGGAACTATGGCGAAAATAGATGATTCAGTTAAAAAGAAAGTTCCAGAATTGCGATTTAAAGGATTCACGGATGAATGGGAAGAGCATAAGTTTGCTGATTTTATTGATGTTAAGTCTGGAAAAGACTACAAACATCTGAATTCTGGATCAATACCTGTCTGGACTAATGTCAAATATTTACTCTCTTAATACTAAAAATAGAGAAGAAGCTCTCTATAAATATCCTGAAGAAAATGTAATGGTCGGATAATCTGGAGTGATGACAGTTAAAATTTTTAAAAGAAGTATAAGGATGAATTATGAAAAATAATTATGAATTTACCCCGATAGAGTTTAGGGAAAAAATATTACAAGATTTAGAAATTAAAATTAGCGATTCAATAATATTAGTGTGTGCTATTTTAATTGCTTCAATTGGATTAAATATGAATTCTAATGCTGTAGTCATAGGAGCTATGTTAATTTCACCTGTTATGACACCAATATTAGCCTTAGGATATGGTCTGTCTGTTTTAGACTCTTTTGTAGTAAGAAAGTCTGCTAAATTATTACTCTTAGAAGTAGCGGTCAGCATAATCGTATCCTCACTTTATTTTATGATATCACCCATCAGTTATCCGAGTAGCGAAATTATTTCAAGAACAAGTCCAACCATCTGGGATGTTATCATCGCTTTTGCAGGTGGAGTGGCAGGAATCATTGGTACAAGAAAAAAACAAGCTAATAATATTGTTCCAGGAGTGGCAATAGCTACAGCTTTAATGCCACCTTTATGTACTATTGGGTATTCAATTTCAGTATTAAAATGGGAATATTTTTTAGGGTCGTCTTATTTATTCGTTATCAATAGTGCTTTCATTATCATTGCGACAGTTATTGGTATCAGAGTGATGAAATTTCCAGTACATTATAAAGTGAGTATAAACAAAAATAGAATTAACCTTTTCTTGTTAGTAATTTCTATATTAATCATGATCCCAAGTATTATTTCTGCTTCATCTTTAGTTCAGGATAGTGTTCGTAAATATACCATTAACAATTTTTTGAAAAATGAATTTAAAGATTACGTTATTTTGGATCAGAATTATAAAAACTCGCAGAATAAGCTTGTTTTAACAGTGTCTGGTAAAAAAATAAATGCCTCTAAAATGAATAATTTAAAAGAAAGTTTATCTAGTTACGGGCTAAAAAAAGTGACATTAGAGGTAATTCAAATACCAGAATTAGGAAATTTGAAGGGTGAGGAACTTTCTAAGTATCTAGATCAATATATACAAAATAAGTTAGATGAAAACACCGACAAGAATATTGAAAGTAAAAAAGAAAAAAATGATAGTTCAAAACAGATTAATGAATAAGGCTCCAGATGTTTGTTTAGGGTCTATAATTAGATAATAACCCCTAAGAAATCAAATAAAAACAGCCCCTATAATCCAAATTCTAGATTATAGGGGCTGTTTATTTATTTTAATGATATAATAACCCTAAAAGGAGGACGTTATGCCTTACCATATATTTATTAATCGAGAATCTGGAAATGATAATATTTCTATTTTTTATGATGAACCTACTTTTGTAGTTATTGCCAATAAAGACGATTTACCAGCAATTCAATTAATTGAGGAATCTCAAAAACCAGGTATATATATATTACTAGGAGATAATAAACGTTATGTAGGTCAAGCCTCTAATTCTATTTTTTCTAGGTTACAACAACACAATACAAATAAACCATGGTGGAACAAATTAATATTTTTTGGACGTGAAGATGGGCATCTATCTAAAGCACAACTAGATCTTTTAGAACGTTTAATCATTGAAAAAATGAATACTGCTAATATTGATTTAGATAATAGCACTCAAGGAAATAAAAGCTATATTGATAAATTAAGCAAATTTTCAGCTCTGTCATTATGGAATAAGGTTGAGAAACTATTGAATGATGTTGCCAATATCGATTTATTTGATTCAGAACACATTCAAACTGAAGATAATAGTGACAACTCAACTCTAAATAGTCATATATCAATCATATTTGGAGAATCATTATATACTGGGAAATCATATAGAGATGTATTTACGCAATTAGTTTCTAATTTAGTATTATCCGCAGAGTTGGATAAATTGATTCCTTTAATGAGTCCTAATGAACCCAATACAGTACAAATACTTGGCAATAGAGAACATATATCAGCTAAAGGGACGAAGTTGACTAAACCAATAGAACTAACTAAATACCATATGTATGTTAATTTTTCAAAAATAGGCTTATACAATCAAATCAAAAAATTAGCTGAACTGACTGGAAAAAAAGTTATATTTGAAAGGTGGTAATTCATATG
>CAYPHN010000326.1:3473-3845 GCA_964410265.1 uncultured Flavobacteriaceae bacterium
CCCATCAAAGATTCGAATGTCTTAAAAATGGTCCAAGATACGTTACTTGATAGTTTTCGGGCTGGGCGTCGTAACTACACGATCTTTCAAGTCGGTAAGGCCACACTACTCCGTGTGAGTGATGTCATGAAATTAAAAAAATCCGATGTCTTTAACGCAGATGGTTCTATCAAAAGCACGGCTTTTATTCATGATAAAAAAACAGGAAAAGCGAATACGTTATATTTGAAACCAGTACAACAAGATTTATTGATTTATCATGATTGGCTGGTCCAACAAAATCTTAATTCTGAATGGTTATTTCCATCAACCTCTCGCCCAGACCGTCACATCACCGAGAAGCAATTTTATAAGGTCATGGCACGTGTTGGT
>CAYPHN010000327.1:0-3843 GCA_964410265.1 uncultured Flavobacteriaceae bacterium
TTCAATTAAGTGTGTAAAGTGTAAAACTTAATCTGACTTTCTCAGCAAACCCTACGTAGCAAACACCTCAGACAGGAAAATATTTTTTTCATTAGCTCACTATCTAATATTTAACGAATTGGAGTTCGTGAATTTCCTAAAGTCGATTTCTTTTTTTATCTAAACTGCGAAGCACATCACGAATACAATAACCAATAAAAAGGGGATGAGTAAAAAAGGATAAGTAAGTTTATTAAATGAGAATCCGTTAAATCAGGTCAACACTTCTCCTACTCTCAAAATACGCTATTATTTTTCCATTAAATTCGTGGAAGAAATTATCTTCTTTAAAACATCTGGTGAATCAGTTATGATACCATCTACACCGTAATCAATGACATTTTGTATGTCTCCTTTTTCATTTACCGTATATGTATAAACCTTATACCCTGCTTTATGTAAAACATCTACTTTATTAGTGTTTAATTTTGAATGATGTGTTGCGATTCCTTTATATTTTTTATCAATACTTAGGTTGGATTCTAATTTCTTTACAATTTCATCATAAAATTCATCAAAATTATTACCTAACAAATAGTACGTAATTAATTCAGGATATATTTTTTTTATTCGCAAAACTGAATTTTTATTGAAAGATTGTACTACAACCCAATCCAAAGCATATTGCTTTTTAATAACCTCTACAATCCTTTTTTCTAAGCCTGGATATTTCTCATCACCACCTTTTATTTCAATTAATAATTTTGACTCACCATTAATACTTTTGAGCACTTCCGTTAAGGTTGGAATTTTTTCTCCTTTAAAATCTTCACCAAACCAACTTCCTGCATCGTATTTTTTTATCTCCTCCAAGGTAAGATCTTTAATTTCTCCTTGTCCATTTGATGTTCTAGTCAAGTCATCATCATGGATAACAATTATTTCAGAATCCTTTGATAAATGAACATCTATCTCAATCATTTCCACACCAATATTTATCGCATTTTTAAATGCAGCAATGGTGTTTTCAGGAGCTAATTTAGCACCTCCTCGGTGGGCAATAATAATAGGTATTCTTTTTGGATTCATGTCATTCACTACCTGATTTTGTGATTTTTTATCTGCGCAATTGCTATTTAATAAAATCGCAAAAATAAAAGCAAAAAATTTAATTCGATACATATAAAAATATTTTATAATTAGACTATTTTTATTCTGATGCATCAATCGCATCTACATATCTGCCAGCCCAATATGGTAGTAACCAAATATACGGAGCTACTTCTCCCATTCCGGCTCCATTGGAATTGTTGCGATATGCCCCATTGTGAAAATGGACAGGTCTCTCATCTGGAGGAAGAACTTCTTTATAGGTTTGACCTCTAAAATTTGGTTCAATTTTTTCTAAATCGTTTCTTTTTGAATTATCAATAGTCCATGTTACCAAATCAAGCGGGAACTCTTGCAACCACCAAATTGAATCTTGCAAATCATAATCGGTTCCACCTGTAAGCGCATATAAAAAATTCCAAACCGGATTTTTCTCAGAACGTTCTATTTCCCAATGACTTTTTGCAGCCTGAAAATGCTTCTTTTTTTGATCTTCATCAAATGAATAATTTACAAATGCTGGAATTGTTAAGAAATACATTTGATCATCGGAATGATTCCACCTATCACTTAAGTCTTCTCCTTCTACAAGTCCAATTACTGAAGCCGGTCTGTTAGCATTTTCATCATAACCATGCATATCTATAAGCTCATAGGCTTTTCTTTTATATTGTTCATCTTTTGTAAAGTGATATGCTGTTTGTAGAAAGGCCAATATCAGTGTTGAATTTAAACGCCTGTCTCCTACACTAATTGGAAAACTATTTACATATTCTGGACTCCAGTTTCCCCATCTTGTTGGTTTCCCATTCCAGGTTACCAAATGCCATTCATTTTCAATAATATGATCCATTTGCAATTTTATCTGGCGAATGGCTTTATCTCTCCATTCCTTATCGGGAGCTAATTCTGCAAAAAGAGCATTGACAAAGAAGTGACCACAAGACTCGTCACTACTTGTTGAAACTTTCCATTTCCAACGTCCTGTTTTATCAAATTGCCAAGTACTTCCATTTTCTTTTTGCCAAGCTTTCATTTGCTCTTGTGAAAAACCATTAGAACCTTCACCTAATTCGACACCTTCTCTTTCAAAAGCCCTTGCCGGAAAACCACTTAATCCTGCTATACCTTCGAGTCTTTCCATCGAGGTAAAAGCTTCGTAGGCATTTAATTTTGCATCTTCTGATTTTGTTACGGCATAACGAAATAATTCACCTGCCAAATACATAGAAGTCCAAAGCCCATCATTATCAGTATCATGCATTTCACCTGAATAAACATCGCCTGATTTTTTCAAGGTTAAATTCCCTGTAAACCCATATCTAATATGTCTCTCTCGCTGCATTTTTTGAAAAAAAATGGCTTTTTCAGCCAATGTCATTTCCACAAAATTAATTTTACTCAAACCAGCTTTAGAAAGAATAAGTATACTGTTATCTGGTCCCTTAGAAATATCTACTACAACATTATCAACCAACCATCTTTTTGATGCATAATAATCGTATTTACCATCTTTACGTAATTTAAAAGCACCATTTTTAGAGCCAAACCACAGGTTTCCATCTATATTATTCAAACAGGTAATATCATTGGAAGGAAGTTTTTTATCTATTTCTGAAGCTTTGAAGGTTTTTGCATTTAAATTTAATACACCATCATTGGTTCCTAAAACTATCTTATCATCATATAGGGTCATTGCGCTTAGGTCTACTCCTTTATAAACCTGTAAAAATTTGTTGTTTTTATTTAAAAATTGATAGACCCCTTTATTTGTAAGTATTAAAAAACGATTACGTTTTGTATCGTTAATTAATTTAATAGGTTCAAAACCAGAAAGTGATTTTTCCCATATCTTTTTACTTTCTTTAAATAAGGCAATACTACCACTTCCTGCTACTAAAGTTGTAAAATCTTTTCCCATAGCAATGGAAGTTGGCTTATTTAAGCCGTGATCTATATAAAATTTACCAGCCCATGAATTACTTAGTACAGCTTTATCGGTAAGATATACGAATTGACCTTGATAATTCTCTATCGCGATTATTTTCATATCATTAAACGGACGATAAATTATATTTTTGACCAATTTTTTATCTCCGGTTTTTAGTAAAATACCATTAGATACAATATTTATTAATCCATTTCGATCACTTCTAACCTGAACTAATTTTACATCGGTTAAACTATTATCCAAATCAAATTTATCAGTATAATCTTGAATAAACGGATTATCGGTATGTTTTTGAGCAGTTAATGATATTGTCATTACAAACAATAAAACTAAAATTATATTTTTCATGTGTCTAAATTTTTATTTTTATAGGTGACACATGCTGCCTGCCGCAGGCAGGTCTGCCACTAGTCACCCAATCAAGTTGAGTGCAGGCTATTCCCTTGTGTGTCAAAATTTGGTATACTCGTTTTATAAATAGTATATTTTAAACGGGTAAAATTACATTTTTGGTTTTTTAACCTATGCATTATTTTTGATTAAAATACATTATTTTTTAGCATATAAATTCGATACTTCGTGATATTTTGAATCTCAATGAGTTACCGTATTTAAGCACTATGGTATAACTAACTACAAGTCAGTATTATACAAAATATATAACGGGCTATTAAAATTATAAAAACGCCAAAACATATGATACGTAAACTACTTAGCGATTAAATTCCAACAAAATAAAAGGTATTAAACCCCAAGGCAAGCCCTGGACTTTGATCCCGCTGTAAAAGCGGGATTAGTTCAAC
>CAYPHN010000328.1:0-3801 GCA_964410265.1 uncultured Flavobacteriaceae bacterium
AATTAAGTGTGTAAAGTGTAAAACTTAATCTGACTTTCTCAGCAAACCCTAATTAATACAATTTTAAATCATTAAATTGTTTTATTTTTGCAAAAAATAAAACATATGTCACACATTATTGCTCCATCTATATTAGCAGCAGATTTTGCTAATCTTCAAAAAGAAATCGAAATGGTTAACCAAAGTGAGGCCGATTGGTTCCATTTAGACATTATGGATGGTGTTTTTGTACCAAATATATCTTATGGAATGCCTGTAATTTCAGCAATCAAAAAACACGCAAAAAAAACATTGGATGTACATTTAATGATTGTTGACCCCGATAGATTTATTGCTGATTTTAAAAAAGTTGGTGCAGATATTTTGACCGTACACTATGAAGCGTGTAAACACCTACACCGAACCGTGCAGGCAATTAAAGCCGAAGGTATGCAAGCTGGTGTTTCATTAAACCCACATACTCCTATAGCCGTGTTAGAAGATATAATTCATGACTTGGATTTGGTTTTAATAATGAGTGTAAATCCTGGGTTTGGCGGACAGAGTTTTATTGAAAACACGTATAAAAAAATAAGTCAGTTAAAGAAATTGATTGAAAAAACAGGATCTAAAGCTATTATTGAAGTTGATGGAGGTGTAAATGATAGAAATATAGCAAAACTAATTGAAGCTGGAGCAAATGCTTTGGTTGCAGGAAGTTTTGTTTTTAAAAGCAAGAATCCTATAGAAACTATTGCCAAACTGAAAGGAAATTAAATGTCTAATAATTCAAAAAAAGAAATTCAAATTGTTATACAATTTGATGACTCTATTAATTTTAGTTTAGAATTTTTAGGAATAGTACTTCCATTTCAAATTAAAGAATCTTCGGGTTTTATAGAATTTCCTAGTATTAAAAAATCACCAAACTCTGTTAAAGAATTATGTGTTAATTCAATTTTAGACCCTTTTTTTGGCAAAAACTTTACTGATTTTAATTGGGGAAAAGTTAATGACACCTCTATTTATGTTAACTCACTCACTTCTTTTAAGATTTAACTCTAACAGCAAGATTGATTCAAAGGATATAGAACTATGGATGAGAATTTTTAAAAAACACATAGAAATATCATCTCCTCAAACATCTAGAAAACTTCAATTTAATAGTGATAGAATAGTATATGGTATTGAAACTCCTCCAAAAATAATGGGAACTTCTACGGAAACATTTAAACTTAAAAATATTGAATATGTTTTAGATTTATGCCGAAATCTAGATAATATCCCCATTGATTTAGATTTAATTAATGAGGCTCGCATACAATTAGAATTTCAGGATTTTAGAAGGACAGTTATAGATTGTAGTACCGCATTAGAAATCACATTAACAAGGGTTTGCGAAAAAAAACTACTAGAAATAAGTAATGAAAATTTTGTTAAAAATATACTTACCAATAAATATAGAACACTAGGAAACAAGCTTCAATTGTCATTTTTTTTGGAAATTTTAATTGATGACGGATTTCATGAAGATATAGTGAATTTGAGAAATAAAATTATCCATAAAGGCTACAAACCATCTAATCAAGAAGCTAATACAGCATTTAAAAAAAGTCAAAAAATTATCAAAATGTTTTCGAATCTAAAATATTTTAATTAGCTACCGCACGATTCCTTTCGTGTGAGTGGTTGCATGGTTTTTCGCTAAGAGTCTACATTTTCTATTCAACCTTTTCACTTTTTATATCCTTAATACTTAATTGAATAGAAGTTATTCCATTCCAGTGATTTTCTTCAATGGTAAATACGGCATCAAATGCTTTACCATTATTTATTAGATTAAACTTGTCTCCCAAACCAAACCCAATGGCGTTATAAGTTTTTTGATCGGTACCTGAAAAGATGTTTAATTTTAAATGTTCACCTTCTCCGCCTACTTTTTTACCATAACCGTTATCTCTCAATCCTGTTGCAATAAAAGTTGGTTTCATGTTTTGTGGTCCGAAAGGGCCAAATTGTTTTATAATCCGATTGAGTTTTGGGTTAATATCGGAAAGAAATAGATTTGTATCAATACTAATTTCAGGAATTAACAATGCTTCTGGGATACTTTTTTTTACTACTTCTTCAAATTTTTGTTTAAAATTTATATAATTTTCTGGATCTAAGGTTAAACCAGCAGCATATTTATGACCTCCAAATTGTTCAATAAACTCACTGCATTCACATAAAGCATTATAAACATCAAAACCCTTTACGGAACGGGCAGAAGCCGCTAGTTTTTTACCACTTTTTGTAAACACCAAAGTTGGGCGATAATATTTTTCAATGAGTCTAGAAGCAACGATACCAATTACTCCCTTATGCCAATTCTCTTTAAAGACAACAGTTGTGAAATTACTTTCTTCTTTGTTTTTTTCAATTTGCTCTAAACCTTCTAGGGTTATTTGCTTGTCTAATTCTTTTCTGTCGGAGTTAAAGTTCTCAATTTCTAAAGCCATTTCTTTAGCCTTTTCAATATCTGTTTCGGTTAAAAGATTAACCGCATACAAACCGTGTTTCATACGTCCGGCAGCATTTATTCTTGGCGCTATTGTAAAAACAACATCAGTGATATTTAAAATATCTTTTTTGGTATTTTGAATTAAAGCTTTTATTCCCAGCCTAGGAGATACATTTATAACCTGAATACCAAAATAGGCAAGAATTCTATTTTCACCTGTAATTGGTACTATATCGGCAGCAATCGCAGTAGCTACCAAATCCAAATAGGGTATAAGCTCCTGAAAATTTTGATTTCTTTTTTCGGCCAATGCCTGAATTAATTTAAATCCAATACCACAACCACAAAGTTCATCATAAGGGTAATTACAATCATTTTGTTTGGGATCTAGAACAGCAATCGCATTTGGTATTTCTTTACCAGGTCTATGATGATCACAAATAATAAAATCTATCCCTTTTGTATTGGCATAAGCAACTTTATCAATGGCTTTTATACCGCAATCTAAGGCAATGATTAATGAAAAATCATTATCATCAGCAAAATCAATTCCTTGAAAAGAGACACCATATCCCTCTCCATACCTATCAGGAATATAAGTAGCAACATTTTTATAAAAACTTAATATATATGAATAAACCAATGATACAGCAGTAGTTCCATCAACGTCATAATCACCATAAATTAAAATATTTTCATTATCTGCAATAGCTTTTAAAATTCTTAAAACCGCTTTTTCCATGTCTTTCATTAAAAAAGGACTGTGTAAATCACTCAAAGAGGGTCTAAAAAAGTGTTTTGCTTGATCAAATGTTTCAATATTTCTATGCGCTAATAAAGTAGTAAGTGTAGCATCCAAATGCAATTCATCTGACAAGGTTTTTATAATATTTTTATTGGGTTTAGATTTAATATTCCAGCGCATAAAATCTCATTTCAAATTACTATTTATATTAAAAATAACAACTAGATTGGTCATGTTTTAGTATGGTAACAAATGTAAGGTTAACATATTGAAAAAATACATAATGCGATTAATAGAATTTTTGATTTGCACTTTGTTTAAAATAACAACTAATTATGTTTTACACAGCAAAACATAAAAATGATTAGTAAAAATAAACAAACAAGTTTGATTGGGCGCTCAATTATTGCAATAATTAGGCTCTTGCGGCAGGCTTTTTCGAACGACTTGGTCTAGAAATATATCGGGTTGTATGGCTTTATGTGTTGGGTATATTACTACAATTGATATTTATGCAATTCTGCTATTACTAAATAATATTCATTTTCTAATTGTAAATATTTGTCAAAGTAAT
>CAYPHN010000329.1:0-3782 GCA_964410265.1 uncultured Flavobacteriaceae bacterium
TAATAGGTGACTTTAATTGTTTAATTTTTAGTCAACCTATTTCAGGAATGGACATTGGTTCAACTTGTACATAACGGTTTGTATATGAAGCGTTGGGCATTTATAAGCACTTCCTTTTCGGTTTATCTCTATCTTAATTTACAAGTACTAACTTTAATTTAATCACTTATTGCCCAATGATTTATATACTTTGTTACCTGTCTGGCTTTCTTTCCGCAAACTTGCTAGCGTTGGCAGAAGACATACTCTTTGCCAAGTTTTGGCTTTTTGGCGGTTGGCTTTTGAGCGACTTGGCAATGTGTATGGCTTTGAGCGTTGGCTTATTCTGTTTCTCCGTTTATAGTTTCCATTATCTCTCTAAAACTATTCAGTCCAGATTCAATATTCTCAATTATTTCACTAGCCAAAATATCAGGGTCAGGTAAATTTTCTAAGTCGGTTAAACTTTTATCTTTTATCCAGAAAATGTCTAAATTAGTTTTGTCTCTTTCTATTATTTCTTTGTAAGAATATTTTTTCCATCTTCCATCTTCATTTTCGGTACTCCAAGTTTCTTTTCTTTTGTAAATGTTCTTTGGATTATAGACCTCTACAAAATCCAATAAATCGTCCATTCGCATTGGATTTTTCTTTGGTGTATGGTGTATATTTGTTCTGTAATCATAAAACCAAATTTCTTTGGTATGAGCATCTTTGCTTGCAGGCTTGTTATTGAAAAACAATACATTCGCTTTTACTCCTGGTGCATAGAATATACCTGTTGGTAATCTTAAAATGGTATGTAATTCAGTTGTTTTCATTAACTGCTTTCTAACTTCTTCGCCAGCTCCACCTTCAAACAAAATATTATCAGGTAAAACAACTGCGGCTTCTCCTGTAATTTTTAGTTGGGTTTTAATATGTTGCAAGAAATTTAATTGTTTGTTAGAAGTGGTTTCCCAAAAGTCTTGACGGTTATAACTCAAATCTTCTTTTACAATATCTCCCTTTTCATTGGTAAAAGTCATACTGCTTTTCTTGCCAAATGGTGGATTTGCTAAAACATAATCATATCGTTTTCCATCATCAGCAATTAAAGCATCATTTGGATTGATAAAACTCTCGCCATCTATTTCGCCAATATTATGCAAATACATATTCATCAAGCACATTCTACGTGTATTGGCAACAATTTCGTTTCCGTAAAAAGTTTGATTCTTTAAAAATTCTTTTTCTTCTCTGTCTAATTTATTATTGTCCTTAATAAAATCGTAGGCAGCTAAAAAGAAACCACCAGTACCACAAGCAGGGTCAATAATGGTTTTCATTGGTTTAGGCTGAATACAAGCCACCATTGTTTTAATTAATGCTCTCGGTGTAAAATACTGTCCTGCACCACTTTTTGTGTCTTCTGCATTTTTTTCTAAAAGCCCTTCATAAATTTTTCCTTTAATATCAGCTCCCATTAATGACCAATCTTCTTTGTCAATCATATTGATGACTTTTGAAAGTTTTGCAGGGTCTTGTATTTTGTTTTGACTTTTCGTAAATATTTGCCCCAACATTCCTTTTTCGGTAGAAAGTGTACGCAATAGTTGACTGTAAAAAGATTCTAATTCTGCACCTCTTTTGTCTGAAAGTGTTTCCCAATCACAAGTCTCACTATCTACGATTTCTTTTCCTTCTACATTTTTGAGTTTAGGAAAATGCAAACCTTTGTTATAAGGTGGCTTATTAAGTTCATCTGCCATTTTCAAGAATAGCAAATAGGTTATTTGTTCTAAATAATCTCCATAACCCACACCATCATCACGAAGTACGTTAGCAAGGTTCCATATTTTTGATATTATAGTTGAATCTGTCATTTTATTTATTTCTATTGAGTACGCTTATCACTAATCGTTTTACTGTTTCCATTTCATCTGGTTTACTAGAAGCAATAAACAGCGTTAAAGTAGCTAGTGTATTATTACTAATTATAGGTTGTTGTTGGGTATTAAAAAGCATATTGTTTTGTTTCAAAAACTTGAGAAAACAAGCTGCTGCTATCCGTTTATTGCCATCTACAAATGAGTGGTTTTTTACGACTAAATATAAAAGCATTGCGGCTTTTTCTTCCAATGTAGGATAAAAATCATCTTCTCCAAACCCTTTAGCTATTTGTGCTACAGAACTTTGAAAGCTTTTGTCTTTTTCTTTGCCAAACACATCACTATCAAATTCTGCTAGCATTTGATTTATTATTTTTTGGTAATCTTCTAAACTTGGGTAATCTGCTTCTGTTGTAGTTAGTCCTTTAGCATCTAATTTTTCGTGGTCGTAATCATCTAATAAGCTTAATCCTTTAGCAAAAACAGTTAACCATTCGCTATCCTCTGTCTTTTCTTCAATAGCTCTACTTAAAATGTGAATACCATCTTTTAAAATTTGTACTTCTTGTTCTTTTTGAGCTAATCTTTTTTCGTTAATACTATATCCTTTAACTAAATAGTCTTTTAAAATACTATTTGCCCATATTCTAAAAGCAGTTCCTTTTTTAGAATTAACTCTATAACCTACAGATAGAATAGCATCAAGATTATAAACAGTTATATTTCTTTTAACTTCTCTATCACCTTCTTGTTGAACTTGTGCAATTTTTGCACTAGTTGCTTCTTTATCTAATTCATTAGATTTATAAATGTTTCTTAAATGACGACCTATAGAAGTCCTATCAGTATCAAAAAGAGCTTCAAGTTGATATTGGTCTAACCAAACTGTTTCTCCTTCTAGTTTTACATCTACGGTAATACCAGTTTCTTTATCTTGATAAATCTCTATTTGATTTTCCTTGTTCATTTTATATTTTTTGAACTGTCGCTTATTTTGCGATAGTTTCTTTTTTCTTCTTTTTTGGTAAAATTTTCTTTACTTGTTTTGTTGCTTTCTCTGCTTTTATCTTCTTCAATAGCACAGATGCAGGCTCGTAATCTTTGGCTTTTTTACACTCGGCTATTTCTACTGTACTTAATAATTTTCCTTCAAAGGCTTTTTTGAGTATGCTTTGACGTAAGGCTTTGGCTTTTTCTAAACTCTCGGTAATGCTTTGCTCTACTTTATCACAAACGGATAAACGGGATTCTATTTGACGGACGATTTCGGTTTGTTCTTGGGGTGAACATAAAGGATAAACGAAACTTTCTATTGAAGATATACCAATATTAGCTTGAGTGGTTTCTACAACATATCTATTTATTTCTCCTTTAATTACAGGTGACAAAGAATAATATAATGCAAAATTTTCATCCATAATTTCGGTTATATTCTTAATTATTGCACAAGAATATGATACCAAAAATTCTTTATCATAATCAATTAGTATATTTCTACCAATTGTTCCATATCTAGGAAAAATAATGTCTCCTTTTTCTGGTTTTATTTTCAATGCTAATCTATCAAAATCATCTCTTGATATTTGTTTGGCATTTTCAAAATTAATTTTGCCACCTTTACCAATATTACCAGTTGATACATAAGGCATACCTTTTTCTACAGTTTTTGGCATTTTATGGTCAATGTCGCCAATTTTATAGGTTATCGTTCCAAACCTTGTCCAAAACCAACTTTTTGGAATAGAATCATATTTTTTGATTTCCTCTAACTTTACTTTTGGAAATTCTTTTGGTTTTGAAATTCTAGATGGCTTCTTACCAGTCTTATCACTTTTCTCCCAAACTTTGATTGCTAGTTTCCAATTAACTACTTGTTGTGTATTATACTGATATAGGTTGACCTTTTTTATTAGGTTATTTTTTAAATTTAGA
>CAYPHN010000330.1:0-3778 GCA_964410265.1 uncultured Flavobacteriaceae bacterium
TTGCTAAATTAATATAATTAATTGCTCCTTTACTTGTTGCATCATATGCAATGATACTTTCTCCAAAACTTGGCGCTTCACCCAAACGAATATTACGTTGAATTATAGTTTTAAATACCATATTATGGAAGTGTTTTTTTACTTCTGCTACAACTTGATTCGACAAACGCAATCGAGAATCATACATGGTTAACAATAATCCTTCAATATCTAAATCTGGATTGTGTATTTTTTGAATACTTTTTATGGTATTTAATAGTTTTCCTAAACCTTCTAACGCATAATATTCACATTGAATAGGAATAATAACCGAATCTGCCCCTGTTAAAGCATTCACCGTTATTAAACCTAAAGAAGGGGCGCAATCAATAACAATATAGTCATATAGATCTTTAACATCTTGCAATGCAACTTTCAACATATACTCTCTTTGTTCTTTATCAACCAGTTCTATCTCTATCGCAACTAAATCTATATGAGCCGGAACGATATCAACATTAGGAGAATTTGTTTTAACGATAGCGTCTTGAATAGAAATTGCATGTTCTAAAACCTGATAGGTTCCATTTACTACAGCTTCTACATCAATTCCTAATCCCGATGTCGCATTCGCTTGAGGATCAGCATCAATTAATAATACTTTTTGCTCAAGTACTCCTAACGATGCCGCTAAATTTACTGAAGTTGTGGTTTTACCTACACCACCTTTTTGATTAGCAACTGCTATTATCTTTCCCATTAACTAATTGAATTTTTAATGTTGTAAAAATACGATTATTTACGAGCTTTTAAAATGAAGTTTTCAACAATAATTAACAAAAAACTACCGTAAAAAATATTTTTTTTACGGTAGTTCATAATAATTATAATTTCTGATTTTTATTTCTGATCTTCAGGGTATAAAATAGCTAATATATATCCATCACTTAAATATTTTTTAGCAATTTTTTGAATATCTTTAATATTGATAGAGTTTATAGCTTTAGTCAATTCTGAAATTTTATATTTATCTGTTTTGTTAAAGTCGGCATTTTTTAAAGAATTAATCCAATATTTATTTTTCTTTAAGTTTTCTTTATAATCTAACAGTTGTGCCTCTTTAACTTTGATAATATCTTTTTCAAGAGGTCCATTATCAATAATACTTTGTAATTCGTTTAAAGCCGCTTCCTTTAATTTTGTAACATTATCTGGTCCACAAGGAAAAGAAATAGTAAAATTATATGCACCATATGGTGTTTTACTTATATGTCCGGAAGCACCTACACCGTATACTCCACTTTCTTCCTCACGGAGTTTTTCAATTAATTTAATAGATAAAATCTCTCCTAAAGTTTTAAATAAATGGGCCTCTTTTGCATCATAGGATGTTTCCCCTGAAAATTTCATGATAACACTACTTTTCGGCTCGGATCCTTTTTTAATAATTTTATTATGAGATCCAGATAAGGGTCTAAAATCATAATCTTTAAAATTTTCACGTGTTTCACTACTTGGTAAGCTCGCTATATATTGCGTAACAAAAGATTTTAGTTTATTTTCATCAAAATTACCTACAAAATAAAAAGTAAAATCACCTGCATTAGCAAATCGTTCTTTGTATTTTTCATATGCCAAGTGATAATCTGCTTTATCCCAATCTTCTTCAATAGGAAAACCAACATATCTTTTATTTCCTTGATTCAAAAACTTATTGTATTCTATTTGAAAATAGTAATTAGGATTAGATAATATATTACCTAAAAATGCTTTCTGTTTAGAAACAAAAGAGTTAAAAGCTTTATCATCTTTATTTAGTTTGGTAAAGTACAAATATGTTAATTGAAATAGTGTTTCTAAATCTTTTGGTGTGGAACTACCAGTTAAGCCTTCTCTTGTATCGTAAATATATGGTCTTACACTTACCATTTTTCCAGATAATAATTTACCCATATCTGTTTTGTTAAAACCATTGACACCTGCTTCATTCAATCCACCATTTGCATTCGCTACCTTTAATAAAGTTGTCGTGTCATATAGCGATGTCCCTCCAAAACTAAATGCCTCCATCAATACTTCATCATCTTTAAAACTAGTTTTTTTGTAAACAACAGTTGCTCCATTACTTAAAGTTAAAGTTGTTATGTTTAACTTTTTATCTTGTTCAGTTTTTAAAATAGCACCTGCTTTTGGCAACTCTGTCATTAAAGCACTAGCTAAATCACCATCATCATAAGGTTTAATATCTGATTTTTCAACACCCGCTAATAATTCTGTAACTTGTAGTTCAGATACTTTGACAACTCCTTCTGTTTCAGCTCCTGTTAAAACCACTACTCTATTGTCTTGACGTAAATAATTTTTTATAATAGCATTAACTTCTTTAAGACTAATAGCTGACAATTCATTTTTATAAAAATTATATTCCCACGCAATACCTGGTATAGGTTCTTTTTCTAAAAAATTACGAACATATTCTTCAACAAAGACGCTTGATTCTGTTTTATTTCTATTTTGATTTAATTTATCTTTACGAGCCATTAAATCTTTTTTAGCACGTTCAAATTCACCCTTTTGAAAACCATATCGCTTAACTCGTTCATTTTCTTCCAGTAAAGCTTTTAAAGCGGTTAGCTGACCTGTAGGGCTAGTAATTGCAAAAGATTGATATGCATTTTTACTTCTCGCCCATGTACCTCCATAATAAGATACTCCGAAAACAAAAGGTGGGTTTTCTCCATTTCGTAACTCATCCAAACGATTGTTAATCATTTGCGTAAATAAGTTCTTCACTAATGAATGTCTAAAGTCATCAACAGTAAGTTCAGGCTTTGGAAAACCATCATCTTTATAAAGTAATTGTACTTTATTAAATGTAGCTTCTTTATCCGTTTCTATTGCAATTAATGTTTCTTTATGTGTAGGTACTTCAAAAATTACGCGTTCACGCGGATTAACTGCTTTTGGTTCTTTACTAAAATGTTTTATTACTTTTGCCTCTAATTTATCAATATCAACATCGCCAACAACAATAACTGACATTAAATCAGGTCTATACCAATCTCTTTTAAATCGACGAATGGTTTCATAATCAAAATTCTCTAATATATCTTTTTTACCTATTGGTAAACGTTTTGCATATTTTGAATTATACATGATTTTTGGCAAATAATTTGCAAGCATTCGTTTGTCTGCTCCAAGACCAATACGATATTCTTCTAAAACTACGCCTCTTTCGCTATCAATTTCTTCGTTGGTTAATAATGTATCAAAGGCCCAATCTTCTAATATTTGAAATCCTTTTTCTAATTTTTCTTCGTCATCACTAGGTATTGGCAACATATAAACTGTTTCATCAAAACTTGTATAAGCATTTAAATGTGCACCAAATTTTACTCCTATACTTTGTAAATAATCAACCAATTCATTTTTCTTAAAATTCTTTGTGCCATTAAAATTCATATGCTCCATAAAATGAGCCAATCCTTGTTGATCGTCATCTTCTAATACCGAACCTACATTAACAACAAGTCTCAAAACCACTTTATCTTCAGGTTTTCCATTATTTCGTATATAATAAGTCAAACCATTGTCAAATTTTCCTGTTCTAACTTTGGGATCAATTGGAATAAGATTACTATTAATTAGGTTGTTACTCTGTGAATTATGGGTTATTTTGTTTTCTTGCGCAAAGAAAAAACCAGTAATAAAAATAATAAAAGTTGTAAGTATAATTTTTTTCATGTGTCTAAATTTTAATTTTTATAGGTGACACATACTGCCTGCCTGCCGCAGGCAG
>CAYPHN010000331.1:0-3772 GCA_964410265.1 uncultured Flavobacteriaceae bacterium
TAGTACAAAAAACCAGAAATACTTATTAGATTTAATGTTTTTTCGTTATTAATTTGAAAATAATTACTAAACAAATAAGGATAATACAAATAATAGCTTGGGTTTGAAGTAATAAAATCTTCATCCAAAATTTCATTAACTATATCCAAAGGGTAATTTGAAGTTTTGAAGTATTTAGAAAGAGCAAATTTTAACTTTTTTACTAGCTCTTCTTTTTCTTCACATATGTTGAAATAATAAGTATTTGTTTTAATTTGCAAGGTTAAAATAGATTAATGGTTGATAAAATACCCTTTTGTTAAATCAGGTGGTTTTGGAAGGTGTTTACTCAAATCATTTTTATACACAATATAATAATCCTTAAAAAATCGTTTTCCAAAATAATCTATTGAAAATAAAAATCTACCATCCCTTATTTCATTTGCATTATAAATTACAAGGTTATATGGCTTTAGCTGTAGTTTTATGTTTTTAGAAAAGTCAAATGCATTAAAATAATGAATGGAATCATTATTACTAAACTGTGTAAAATATATACTCCTAGGTAAAATTTTATTATCTTGAGCTGACGTTTGATAAAAACAAGCTAAACAAGCAATGATAAAACTAATTGTTCTTCTTTTTTTCATTTATATCGTTTAAAATTTTTCTTTCTCTCTTTGATAAAGATAATTTATAATTATCCTCCCATTTTTTTAAATTATCATATTTTTTGACAGCTTTACTAAAATTTTTAGATAAATTATAGTTATTTTTTACAGGTATTACGTTGTTTATCTTTATATTATTTATAATAAGTTTTACCGTTAGTTTATTTTGATTCTCTCTCTTTTTGAATACACCATTTCGTAAATTCACAAGGTTTGTAAATGACAGAGCCCACTTATTATTTGAAATTCTTCTGTATTTGATGGTATTTTCAACACCGGTTAATGTATATAATGGTTTATTTCTTGATTTATTTTTAGTAGATAAACTTATTATTTTCGATAATTTAACCTTATCAAAACTATATCTAAGTTCGACAAATGCCAATGATTTTGAATCAATATATAAAATCCCCTTTCTGATAAATTGTAGATTATTTTTTTCTTTTGGTTCAAAACTAATTTTATATACATCCAAATCTTGATAATTGATTTGACCTTTATATTCAAATAGGTAATTATTGATTTTTTCTATATCTAAAAAATGTAATTTTCTTCTTACAAAATCACCATCTTGGATTTCTAAAGCCACACCGCCATAAGTTTCCATTCCAAATTCTGAGTAATTATCGGTCCGCCTAGCATTTATTATTTTAGTGTTTGTTTTATTATTATTAATAAAACTAATAAAATCTACTTCAATCATTTCTACACCTTTTGAATTTTCTTCTAATGATTGTCTAAAAAAACCATATAAATTATATGGTATGTTCAAATAATTTTCATCAATATTGTTAATGGCTTTTATTATTGTATCCTTCACTTTAAAACGGTTTAGAACAATTTCATCTAAATTGACTATTGAAGGAGTTAAAAATATTGTGTCGTTTTCTTTTAAATTTGATTTTTTTTTAGATTTATATGAAATGTGAGATATATATAAGGTGTCTATGATTTGGTTTTCAGGCAATTCAAAATAACCATCTTCATTAGTTGTCGCGCCTTTATTTTGACCATATTGAATATTAACTGAATTAATAGGTTTATTATCGATAGAGTTAACAATAATGTTTTGAGCAATAATAATATTACTGGATAGTAATATTATTAATGTTATGTTTTTTATTGATTTCATACTTTAGTTTTTTATTTGTTATAATATTCCAAAGAATGTGCCAAAAGCACATTCTTTGGAAGTACTAGGTAGAATTAGCGTGTTGCGCTAAAACCGATATTCCCTCTGCAGTCACCACTTGTACATGCATAATTAGTAGTCGATTTAATACTCCACTTCTTCATTTCAAGGCGTTGTTCCAATTCTTCTACTTTAAAATCATCTAATTTTGACATTTTATAAAGATTTAAATTAATATTCACTTTCTTTATCTGTAGGCATCAGTATATTCCTTTTTCTTTATTCTTTAATTTTTTCTTCGTTTCCCATATGCTTGGCAACGATTTGTATAAGAATAGTAGCCGTTTACGGAAGTAGGATTTTCCAATTTACTATTAATGTTTTTGCGGACTGCAATGTTCATATTTACTTCTATTTCGGCTATTATTTTTATACTTTGTTACAAGCCGTTTCTTATCATTTTGACGGCTTCTTTATAATATATTTTTTTGTTTTTTTCCTTAATATATTTGATTTCAATATCATACGCCTTCATAATATCCTCCTTATCTTGATTTTTATATTTAAAAGGACTATAGTATATTATTCTATTTTTAATTCCGCCAAGTTCTTCATTTTGAAACCTTACTCTATTAGTTAAAAGCCACCACAAGTCGGTTTCTTCATAACCAAGTCCAAGTCCTAAAATATGTACTTCATCTTTAAACATAAAATCTATCCAAGAATGATTTTTTATATTCGATTGACTTTCTTTAATTATCTTGTGTAGTGATAAGCCATTATTAATTTCCTTGTTCTTATATTTCGTACCTGATACTGTATAATTCCTAAATTGTTGAAGTTGACCTCCATAGTGTTCGAACCCTAGAGTAATACTCTTAGGAACATTAATTTCTCCGTGAATATGCCAAAACTTCTTATTACTTAAAGAATTATGTCTAAAGACGCTATATTTCGTTTCCTTTATAATTCCAATATTTTTAATCGATTTTGTTGGTTTGTTATCCAATAACACTTTTTCTAAAACATAATCATAATTTGTAGTTATGTAATTTTCAAAGCCTAATTCAAGTAATTCGTTATGGATTTCATTTGGTTCAATTTCATTTACAATTTTTGCTATTTCTGATTTCAAGTAGTATTCACTTATGTTTTCAGATTTCAACCCTTTTAGGTATATTTCTTCATAAAGTATTGGAAATGGCTTTTCTTTAGAAATTGTTATATTGTTACCACATATTTTTATAATTCTATTCAGTAATTTTTCCCAACTTGTTGAATTATTTATGTTGTTTATATCATTTCCTATAAGTAGTATTCTATCCATTTTTATCTTTCTTTTTGAATAGAGTAGAAATAAACCAAATAACACCAAATAAAAGTGCAACTTTTAATACTAATGAAACAATGTCTCCAATAGCATCAATCTGCATTCCTATACCACCAAAAAAACCATCACCCCCAATGAGACCAAATACCCCCCATATCACCATTAAAAATATTGCAATCCCTATATATCCCTTAAATTCTTCTTTCATTTTCTTATTTATTAGTTTTTGAATCAGCGTTTCCTTTTTTATGGCTTGTAACGTTTGGGGTAAGATTTTGTAACGGATAAATGTAAGGATAATTTTCCGCAGGAAAAATTTCCGTTGTAAAAAATCACTTACTTTGAATTAAGCGAAAAACCGTTATAAATTTTACCCGTTGTTACCAATTGTTATTTTCCGCTGTTATAATTTTTTTTAGTCCGCAATAATTTATCTCCGCAATGATTGGAAAAGTCCGTAATGATTTTCAATTCCGTTCAGTTTTGAATTCCGCAATTTAATTTCCGATTTCTATAATATTCAGCGTTAATTTGGTTCTGTTTCTAATTGGCAAATTTTGCAATATTTTTTAATCCCGCACAGTTTCGAATTCCTTGTTGCAATTCAATTTCCGTAATTAATTTGAGATTCTTACTTTCAAAAAAATATCTAAAAGTCCG
>CAYPHN010000332.1:0-3772 GCA_964410265.1 uncultured Flavobacteriaceae bacterium
GAAACTCTAGCCTTAATAGAGGTCTTGATTATGGTAGTTACCCTAATGTTAAATCATTCACTATTGGTTTAAACGTAGGCTTTTAGAAAATATAAATAATTTAAAAAACACAAAAATGAAAAATATAGTAAAAATTTCGATCTTAAGTTTTTTAGCACTGTTTATAAGCTGTGCAGACTTAGATGAAAAGCCAGTAGGCGTACTTTCACCTGAAGGTTATTTTAACACAATAAACGACGTAGAAATAATGTTAATGGGGACTTATGGTCTTATGGCATCAAGTAATTATTATGGACGTGGTATACCTGTTCCATTACAATTGATGAGCGACATGGTTGATAATGGATATGAATGGAGCGATTATGCTGAATTTAGTCCGTTTTTAGTTACTCCTAATAATTCTTATTTAAAAAGAATTTGGGATACTTCATATCAAGTTATTGCAACGGCCAATACGGCATTAGAAGGTGCAGCAGTAGTGGATGAACCATCTGAAGCAAAGAGAAAAAGATTTGAAGGCGAGGGAAGATTTGTTAGAGGCTTTGCTTATTACAATTTGGTTCGTTTATTTGGAAACGTTCCATTAATACTAAGTACAAATTTAGGAGATGTGGCACTTGTTGAACAATCAACGGTAGATGAAATATATGCACAGATAATTGAAGATCTTACCTTTGCTTTTGACAATTTAGCAACAGACCCTCAAGGTGATGTTAGATCACGTCCTTCAAAAGGAACAGCAGCTGCTTATTTAGCATCTGTTTATATGACAAGAGGTGATTGGCAAAATGCATACAGTAGGGCTAAATGGGTAATTGATAATGCAGGAACTTTGAATTATGCATTGGCTAACGATTTTCAAGATGTATTTAGGGAATCAGAACAATGGGCATCTCAAGAATTCATTTTTCTAATGGATTTTACTGGTAATCAAAGAGGTAATGGTGCCGGTGGTACATTAGAAAATGATAATATTGTAGGCCCTTTTAACGGCGTTGACGGTGGTGAAAAACCTATAAGGGGATGGAGTATGATGGTACCACATCAAAATGTTTATGATGCTTGGGATAAGAATGACTATAGATTGAAAGTTAGTTTAACCGACTCTTTAATTATGAGAGACGGTACAGGCATCGTAAGACCTTATTCAGAGTTTAATTGGAAAGCTCCACATATTGCTAAACACAATAGATTTCCTGGTGAATCAAGACCTTTTGCCGGTTGGAGAGCAAGTTTAGACTATGTTGTATTTAGATATGCAGAGGTATTACTTATTGCTGCAGAAGCTGCTAATGAGGTTGGGAATACTGCAGAAGGGATTAGTTATGTTAATCAGCTTAGAGCTCGTGCAAGAAATGCGGGTACTATTGACTTTTTTGGCAATGGATACGGCACTTATGCACCTTCAGCTTCACCAGCAGATGTAAATGGAGGAACAAATCAAGATGATTTTAGACAACTTATTATAGAAGAAAGACGGATTGAACTCGCCTTTGAAGGTAAAAGATGGTTTGATATTGTTAGATTGGATTTAGGAAATCAGGCATTTGGAAGCGGGGGACTTGAACCTCAAGGTAGTTTTAGTTCTTTCAGGTATTTATTGCCAATTCCTCAACATCAAATGGATCTAAGTCCAAATTTTATACAAAACCCTGGTTATTAGGTTGAATTATGTTTAAATTAAGTTTGAGTTAATATTATTTTGAGTAAAGGTGTTTTGTCTTTTGATGAAACACCTTTAATTTTAGCATTGATTTACAAAAACTACAATAACAATGTTGATTACGAATAAACATTCCTAAATTATATAGTTTACTGATGGCTTAAATCTCTTATAATGCATAATATTAAGTTAATATATACCCTACTAATACTTACTTTATTCCTTCTTAATTCTTGTAATAGTTTTTCATCCAATAAAGAAGTGACTAAAAGATTAAACAGAAACGTTAAAGTAAAACTCCTAATGTTTTCAATTTTTCTCAAACAATACAAATGAAAAGTTTTTATAACTAGCCTGATGGTAAGTCGCACAAAACTAAAAGCATAAATATGAAGACTATAAACAATTTACTTAAAGAACGTAAGCCTCAATTAAATGCGCCTATACCAGTATCCCTACGGGCTAAAAATAGATTGCAATCGCTATTAACCTTTATTTTAATAATATCCTGTTTGCAATCTTTTGCTCAATATGTGCCGCCCATTGGTATTCCTGCACCTGAATTCGGTATCGACGAATCGCACACAATGTACGACAATGCCCAATACGATTTTGGAAATGGACTTGAGGCATATAAAAATTCGGGTGATGGCCCATATACACATTATATTGACAAGCAACATGCAAATGCTACAGACACAGGAAATCCTTATGGTACTAATACTACGCCTCGGCTAACTATTCCACAAAATATTGCCGAAGGTAGTGTTGTAGAAGTACATAACGGACCCTATAACAACACTCAAAATATACATGGAGGTACTTATTTACCTATTATAAATGCGTCTGGAACTGTTACAAAACCAATTTTTATTAGAGGTGCTAACAACAATAAACGCTTTGAAATTGGAACTTTAACAGGCAATAATGAGGTGATTGTTAGGGATGTATCTTATGTTATTATGGAGAATATGTATATTAATGGCCCTAGTATAAAAATATATCAGCCAACCAATCATTTAGCCATAAGAAATTCTGAAATAACGGGTGAAAATAGTTCAGGTATTTTAATTTGGACATGGAGAAATGATTATGCACCTGGAGACGTAAAGCAACATATCGTTATATATAATAATGATATTCATGACAATGGAGAATATCCAGCTACAGCTGAAACAGGTATGTTTGGTATAATGATAGACAATGCAACAGAAAATGTATGGGTAATTGATAATGATATTTATCACAATGGTGATGATGGTGTACAGATTATTGATAGAAATTGGGTTGCTACAATTGCAGATGCCGAAGCAGATAGAATTTTTATTGGACGCAATCTCATGTATGAAGATGGTGAAAATGCAATAGATGCAAAAGGTTCAACAAATGTAATTATATCACAAAATGAAATTTATGGTTATCAAACACTTTTTGGTTCTTCTGCCGGAGAAGCCATTAGAATTAATGATGAAGGCTATCAAGACAATATATGGATTATGTATAATCGCATTTATGATAGTGTTGACGGTATTGATCCTGTAGGCGCCATATTCGCCCCCTATGTTATTGGCAATTTGATATATAACTGTAGTGGATTTGGTATAAATCAAGGTACAAACACGGTTACAAATAATACCATTTCTAATTGTGGTACAGGAGTAGGTAGCCCTACAGAAGATCCTTATGAAATTACCAATAACATCATTGTAAATAGTGATACCTCCTACACTTGCGGTACATGCTTTGGATCTGCACTTTACAATAACATACAATTTAATAACGCTAATAATAATAATCTATGTTTAAATTGTATCGATACTGATCCTCTCTTTGTTAATCCGCCAACTGATTTTAGCCTACAATCAACGAGTCCTGCTATAAATGCCTCAGGTAACATAAACAGTGCTTATAATTTATTTTTAAATACCTATGGTATTGATATAAAAGTAGATTTTAATGGAAACAGTCGCCCTACTGAGAGTAATGCTTGGGATATTGGCGCAAATGAATACGATTCAACCTTGTCAGTAAATGATTTTGACTTAGAAAGTAATATTACATGACTATCGGATTCCTTGCATAATGACTAAATATTCAGTATCTTACTAA
>CAYPHN010000333.1:0-834 GCA_964410265.1 uncultured Flavobacteriaceae bacterium
ATTGATATAAATACCTTACAAACCATTTATGAAGATGCAATAAAAAATGGTGTCTTAAATGAACATAAATTATTTTCAGCAAAACATTATGTTAATTTACTGCTTGACAAAGATTTGTTTACAGATGCAGAAAAATTAATACGTTCTGTACTAGAAAGAGCGTCTACTAAAGAAGAAAAAAACGCAATGAATGCATTACTTGCAACTAGTTTAATTAGTCAAATCAAAATTCCCTATAATGCAGATACTTTAAATGAAATTGCATCTTTACAAACTGAATGCATCTCCTTTTACGAAAAAAACGACTTAAAAGTAAATGCAGGTTTAGTTTTAATAAACGCCTCTGAAATTGCTAATTTTCAAAATGAATTTATCAAGTCTAAGGATTTTGTAAACAAAGCAATACTATATTTTAAAGAAGCAAATATTCCTGAATTTTTAGGCGAAGCAACATTACAAAAAGCAATATTACTTTATACTTGGTCAAAAAATGGAAGTCCGCAATATTATAAACCGGCAATTAACACATTTCAAAATGCGTTAAAGGTTTTTAAACGCGATACACATCCTCAAAAATTTGCAGATATTCATCATAATTTAGCATTAATTTATTCAGAAATTATGGTTTCGGATCAAGAAAAACCAATTTGGACAGCCTTTTGTGCTTCTTCATTTAAAGAAGCGTTACAGTTTTATACCAAAGAGGAATTTCCGTACCAATATGCAATGGTTTCTCATAATTATGCAACAGCATTAATGGGTTTTCCAGAAGCAAAGTTGCATAATAATTTGGATAAAGCATTTAAAATGTTTGAAGATGCGTTACAGATTAGA
>CAYPHN010000333.1:844-3754 GCA_964410265.1 uncultured Flavobacteriaceae bacterium
CCGTTTGAACGTGCATTAACATTACTTAATCAATTAGAATTGTACTGGTTAATCCATAATGAAGATGCGTCCGATGAGAATAAAAAATATAATGAAATGCTTGCAAAAACCAATGAAATATTTACTTTAATAGATGATAAAACCTTATTAGATAAAGCAAATGAACAACTTAAACAATTAAAAAATTTAAAAACAATTATAAATTAATTATGCACGAAACGTCTATTGTAAATAGCATCTTTAGAAATGGAGTTTGAACAAGAAAAATTAGATAAAATGATGGCTATATATTTAAAAGTCGGCAAACTTTCAAATATAGAACCACGTTTATTGCATAATGCATATACGGCAAAATATCCGTGTGGAACTAAGTTTCATCACGTAAAATTACATATTGAATCTACCGATATAAAGATACAGTGCGAAGAATGTAATCATATAACCTACGTAGAAAATTATCGGTTTTTATGTGAAAAATGTAAGAAACCAAGTAAAAATTTAATTCAAGGAGAAGAAATGCTTATTCATAAAGTAGAATTTGATGATTAATTAGTTATGCTTAAACGATTTTTAACATACACGAACTCTATTTACGAGAAACTAAAATTACTGTGGGAAAGTAAGCGCAGTCGTTATTTAACAAGTTTAATACTTGTGATCAGTTTTATTGTGTGTTCACTACTAAGCGTTTTGGTAATTAATGAATATATCAATCTTGGGATGTTTAATAAACATTTTAGAAACCCTTTCTTTTCTATAGAAATTGTTTTTACATTACTTTTAATTACTGAATTATTTGGACTTATTTTTATGCTTCCAAAATCGGTTGCAAAATCGGTTGGTAAACAATTTGAATTATTGTCACTTATTTTTTTACGTGATGGGTTTAAAGAATTTAGTCATATTGGTTCTGATTTTTCATTAGGGTCTTTAAAAGAGCCTTTAATTAATATGGCGTTTTATGGGTTTGGAGCTATTGTAATATTTGCCACTATTGGTTATACCTATAAATTACAAAAACATATAAAATTAACCAATACTGAAGATAGTCAAGAACAATTTATTCGACTAAAAAAATTATTAGCCCTATTTTTATTAATAGCCTTTGCAGTAGTAGGCTTTTTAGATATTAAAGCCTTAATTACAACTGGTAAATACCTTCATTCCTTTAAAACATTTTATACCGTTTTAATATTTAGCGATATTATTATTGTACTAATTGTATTACGTTATACCTTAAATTATTATAAAATATTTAGATATTCGGCTTTTGTGTTAGCCACAATTTTAATTAGAATTTCTTTGTCTGTAAAGCCATTTTACGATGTTATTATTGGTGTTGTTGCAGCATTGTTTATTTTAGTTTTAACTTTAGCCTATAATTATCTCTTAAAAGAATTACCACCTAAAAAATTATCAAAATGAGCATAGAAAAATCAACAAAAGCAGCACGAGGAACAGTGCAATGTGAAAACACCAATATAAACTTATTAAAAGCCAACGATTATGTTGCGGATATCATCCGTAAAGAAATGAAAAAAAATAAAACGCTTTTAATCAATATTACTTCTTCTGCAGGAAGTGGGAAAACCACTTTAATGCAAAAAACTGCCGAAAAGTTAAAAGATAAAATCAAAATGGCAGTTATGGTTGGCGATTTAGAAACCGAACGTGATGCCATACGTATTCGCGAATCAGGAATCCAAGCCTTACAAATTGTAACAGGCGGCATTTGCCATCTAGAAGCACAAATGATTCATCAGGTTTTGCCTGAATACAAACTGGAAGATATTGATTTGCTATTTATTGAAAATGTTGGTAATTTAGTTTGTCCGGCATCTTTCGATTTAGGCGAAGATTATCGTGTAACACTTATGGCAACAACAGAAGGCGATGACAAGCCAAAAAAATATCCTAGAATGTTTTTAACTAGCGATATGATGCTTATTTCTAAATCTGACCTTCTGCCCTATTTACCATTTTCTGTAGATGCAGTAACTAAAGATGCTCTTGAAGTGAATCACGAATTAGAAGTGTTAACTATTTCGGCATTAAAAGATGAAGGTATTGATGCTTGGTGTGATTGGTTGGTTGAAAAAATAAAACAGAAACAAAACTCTTAACAGTTTGTGCATTCAAAAACTTATAAAATAAAGATTAGTGGACAAGTTCAAGGTGTTGGGTTTCGACCATTTGTTTTCAATTTAGCAAAAGAATACAACCTTGTTGGAAGTGTTTCTAATAATGCAAATGGCGTTATTATTTATGTGAATACTTCAGAAAAAAAAGCAACTCTGTTTTTAAATCAAATTCTAAAAAACAACCCAGAAGTTTCTATTATTACAAATCATTCTATTGAAGCAATTACTTTTAACAAATTTAATAATTTCAATATTACCTCTTCGATAAACAACCAACAAATAAACATACCACTAACACCGGATTTTGCTGTGTGCAATAATTGCAAAGAAGAAATTAAAGACTCTAATAATAGACGTTTTAAATATGCTTTTACAACTTGCGTACATTGTGGCCCACGTTATGCAGTAACCACAAAATTTCCCTTTGAGCGAGCCAACACAACGCTTTCAAATTTTGAAATGTGTAGCAATTGTAAAAAAGAATACACCAATCCAAAAAACAAAAGATTTCATTCACAAACCAATAGTTGTGACAATTGTGGTATTACACTTCGGTTGGTTGATAATCTTGGTAATTTAGTTGAAGAAAATCAAAAGAATATCATTCAAAAAGCAGTAAAAATTATTCTTGACGGAAAAATAATTGCTATAAAAAATACCAATGGCTATTTATTGTGTTGTGATGCAACAAATAAAACAGCAATCCAACAATTACGTAAACGTAAACAACGATCAAACAAACCTTTTGCCGTTTTATATCCTACCATTG
>CAYPHN010000334.1:0-3741 GCA_964410265.1 uncultured Flavobacteriaceae bacterium
GAACGATAAACTTGGATGCACACAAAATTATTTGTGTGCATCCAAGTTTCGAGTCCTTTGCTTTGCAACTGACTCATTAACTCTTGATTTCCCATAACTACGAAACAGTTGTAGGTTCAAGTTTACAAGAACTAAATTTAAGACCATTTTTAATGGCTACTTTATGTTCTCTATCATTTTTATAACTAACTTCTTTATGTCCATTAATTTGTTTTAAATAAAACCCATTCGCATTTTTTCCTGATGCAGTTAAGATTTCATTTGGTGTCATAAAACATTCATCAACTTCAACTGGTTCATCATCAACACAAATTATTAGTTTCTTATAAGGTTTGGCAAAAAAACCTTCAATTCCAGCTCCTTTTAAATCAATTTTTTCATCTAATTGAACAGGTTCAAAACCTTTTTAATTTACCTTAATTAATAATTCATAATCCTCTACAGGCAATAAATTAGCTTTTTCTAAAATTTCCTTACCTGTAATAATTGCATTAACAGCTTCAAACTTTTGTCTGTTAACTCTAAATATAAACTTTTCCATTTTTTTAATTTTTAATGGATTAACTCATTTCTCAAAAATAGCTTGAGCATACTATTCAGGTAGGAGTTGTACTAGGTATTGTTTAATTAATATTAATTTGTACCTTTGTACAACAAAAAATGGGAAATGTTAAGATGATAAGTCTTAATTATTGAAGTCCTCGAAAACTTTAAATCCCATATATATCCAATTTATTGTTACCAGCAATAGGTTGGATTTTTGTTTTTTTGTCGGCTTATATATTTAAGTTAAACGCATATTTATTATAATCAATTAAACTTTTACCATTTTTAAAATTATCTTTCCAAGCATCTTCAAGATGACTTCTCTCAATAATTTCAGTTGTGTTTTTACATTTGAATTCTTGATAAACTCTATCTAAAATTTCAAGTTCTTTATCAGTGAATTTTTCTGAATCGAAATCTTTATTACTAATAAATTCTTTCTTATATCCCCAATCATATTCAGTTTTAATTATTTTGATAGCACCTGTACTCTCTATATAATCAAATATACTGTCATAATTATTTGGAACTGGTCCCATATTTATTGCTCTATATCTCGTGCCACTTATAGAAATAGCTTCGTGCTTATAATGAAGAAAATCACAATAAAACAACAACTTATTTAATGGGGTTACTGTTGGTTTCATCTTTTCAGCGAAGTAAACTACCATTTCAGTCAATTTTTCAATGTTAGGTCTTATATATCCTGTGTAATTATCAGGCAACTTATCTCCTAATAAATAATTTTCAAATCTTAATGAAAATCTGATTTTCTTTTTTTCCTCTATTAACTTTTCAATTTTATTAAGAAGTTTGTATCCTTCGTCTGTAAAATCATTTTTATCCTCATTAGCAATTTTGAAAACGTTACTTAAATTGACCAAAGACTTAAATTGAATAGGGTTTTTAGCTAATTGAATCAAATTTGCATTTGATTGATTTGGCACTTCACCATTTTCATAGTTTCTATAACTATTAATACCAAAACCTAGAATTCTAGACATTTTAGTTGCAGAAACACCATATTTTGCTCGTATTTCCTTAATTTCTTCAGGAAATGGCAAATTATATTTATCGCGATACTGATTATAAACTTGTCTCATCTTAATAGTATCAAACTCTGTATTAGTGAAATATTTTTTACTTTCTTCACTATAGAAACTTGGGTATGTAACTGAGAAAGATTCCTTTCTAAAAGGTATAACCTCACTCTTAATTACAATTGACATTTCTTTACCTGTAAATGGATTTTTCATAATTACTTAAATTGATATTTCATTGGATATTCTGCAATATGAAAAGAAATACAAATAACACTAGTATTTTCAACTCCAAGTGTAATTTTAATGTAAATTTCTTTCCCTTTCAATGTTCTGCCAAAAACCCACATTTCTGAACCTCCATATTGAGTTTCTTGAAGTGGACCTTCACAGTAATCATAAACTTCTAATTTTTTAAGAATTTTAATTCTTTCAACTGGCATCATTTCCAAATCAGAAAGAGTCAGAGAATTTTTCCCTCTATCGTCGAGAAAAAGAATGTTCCAGATACTCATCTTAATTTTGAACTCCTTTAGGTAGTTCTTTACTTGTTCTTTTGATGCCATGATATAAATTCACAGTACAAATATAGTAAAAATATCAACATACAACTTTAAAGTGTTAAAAATAGTTATTAACAGGAGTGTTTGTGACTTTAAAATGAAAAATAAATGCTTTAAGGAATTATTTCCATTTCGCACACATTACGCTTCCCTCCTACGTCGTCGCATAAAAAGTGTTCCATTAACATTGTAGAAGAAACTTTTGAGAATAAATTTTTTTAAGAAACTGTAGTAACAACTTTCGCTTTTAGCCAAAGCTCAAGTTACATAACGCAGAACATTATAATTCTTTTTTAAATCATAATCAGTCATTATGTTAAATTGTAGAAGTTATAATATTTCTTTGAGATAATATGCTCATTTAAAAAGTTTTCAGAGTATTTTCGCAAAGCTGTCTGCAAGAGTATAAAATTTCCCTGCCATATTTTTCTTGCTTAAAAATTTACTACACTTGCTCGTAAATAGATTCAATTATTAAATTTCCTATCTGCATCAACTTAGGCCAAGATAAAGGGAAAGGTTATAGGTTATAGGTTTTAAAATTCATCTACTGAATTAATTTCAAATTCGGGGAATGGGAGAAAATCCCTCGCCTTTAGGCGAAGACTTTAGTTTAACTATCTTTGTATTGTGCAAAAATACAGGAAAACATCACATACTGTTTATGATATAAAATATCACTTAGTTTGGATAACGAAGTATCGTAAAAAGATATTGAAAGGAGAATTAGCAAAACGTGTTAGGGAATTGATACGAGAAGTTTGCAAGGCGAATGAAGTAGAAATAATAAAAGGACATGTTTCAGAGGACCATGTTCATTTGTTTGTATCTGTTCCTCCTCATATTTCTGTGAGTAAATTGATGCAATATATAAAAGGGAAGAGTTCGAGAAAGCTTATGTCAGAGTTTAAGACTGTATCAAAAATGTATTGGGGTAGACATTTTTGGGCTCGTGGATATTTTGTAGTAAGTTCAGGAACAATAACAGATGAAATGATAATGGAATATATAGAGAAACAGGATCTAGAGGATAAAGATGGTGATTTCAAAATTTCAGGAGAATGAACTTTAGCCGCCTTGTAGGCGGAAATCAAATCTACCAGCTTGCAGCTGGTAGTAGTTTAATTTATTAAACTCTCATCCATGCAAACTTATTCTTAATATCCTGTCTACCAATTATTGTTATTATTTCTACTGTTTTATCATTTACACGATAATAAATACTATCAACGCCACAAACACATCTTCTATATCCTTTTCTAATATAATCAACAATAGGAAATAAATACGGATTTTTAGCAATTATGCCAAACTGTTCAAAAAAAGCATAAAAATATTTATCTGCCTGGTTTTCTCCAAATTTAAAAACACCGTATTGATGAATGTTTATTAAATCTAATTTGGCTTCTTCTGTTAAAATGTACTTCATTTTATTTTAGAAGTTGTTTTTTAGATTGAGCTAAAATTTCTTCTGAGCTATCCGTTGTAAAACCACTTTTTTCAGCTTTAATCAATTTTAAGCGAATCCAATCTATTTCAGCTTGCTGTTCTCTAGCTTGACGAATTAGATCGTTAATCAATTCACTCTTACT
>CAYPHN010000335.1:0-3740 GCA_964410265.1 uncultured Flavobacteriaceae bacterium
ACAAAAAATTTACCGCAAATATTATTAGATTCTTCTGCAACAACATCAATTGTTATGTTGCTTATTGGTGCTTCTATGAGCATGTCTTGGTTGATGTCATATGAAAATATTCCTCAAAACATAAGTGATACATTATTACATATTAGTGATAATAAAATAGTAATACTATTGATTATCAATCTAATACTTCTATTTGTTGGTGTATTTATGGATATGACTCCTGCCGTACTCATATTCACACCTATATTTTTACCAGTGGTAACAAAACTAGGAATGGATCCTATTCATTTCGGAATAATCATGGTGCTTAACCTTTGTATTGGTTTGACCACACCTCCTGTTGGCTCGGTCTTGTTTGTGGGTGTAGGAATTGCCAAAACTACCATACAAAAAGTTATTAAACCGTTGATTCCACTATTTTTGGTAATGATTTTTGCCTTATTTTTAGTAACCTATTTTCCACAATTAAGTTTGTGGTTACCGAGTTTATTTGACCTATAATAGCCTTAATTTAAAAGCTAGCGTATTTATGAAATAAACCAAAACATTAAAAAGTACATGAAAAATCTCAATAGAAAGAACCTTGATTTAGAAAATAAGTTACCCATAAAAATCATACAATTTGGAGAAGGTAATTTTTTAAGAGCGTTTGTTGATTATGCGATACAGCAATTGAATAAAGAATTAGATTTTCAGGCTGGTATTGCCATTGTACAACCCATAGATAAAGGTATGATAAACATACTAAATGATCAGGATGGTTTGTATACTTTATTTATGAAAGGAATTAAAGAAGGGAAGGAAATACAGGATAAAGAACTAATTACCAACATTGTTAAAAGCATTGACCCTTATATAAATTTTGAAGCCTATTTAGATTTGGCAAAAGAAAAAGAATTAAAATTTATCATTTCCAATACTACAGAAGCTGGGATAGCCTATGTAGAAACAGATAGACCCAAAATGTCGCCTCCAAGCTCTTTTCCGGCAAAACTAACGCTATTATTGCATGAAAGATATAAGTATTTTAATGGTGATTCTAAAAAAGGATTAACAATTATACCATGTGAATTGATAAATCATAATTCCGATAAGTTAAAAGAGATTATTTTAAAATATATTGACGATTGGAAATTGGGAGATGAATTTAAAAAATGGCTTTTAATGCATAACCAATTTCATAATACTTTAGTAGATCGAATAGTACCAGGTTACCCAAAAGATCAAATTGCATCATACAATGCACAACTGGATTATAAAGACAATCTTATCGTAACTGCAGAACCATTTTTTTTATGGGTAATTGAAGGGGATGATATATTAAAGAGTAAATTACCTTTTCATAAAACTACCTTACAAGTAAAAATAGTAAATGATATGCAACCTTATCGTACCAGAAAAGTTCGTATATTAAATGGTGCGCATACTACCATGGTGCCTTTTTCCTTATTGTTTGGTAATGAAACAGTTAGAGAAACCATTGAAAATGACTTTACCGGAAGTTTTATGCATAAAGCGGTTTTTGATGAGATAGTTAGCACTCTGGATATGGATACTAATGAATTAACTGACTTTACTGAAGAGGTTTTTGATCGTTTTAGAAATCCTTTTATCAAGCACCAATTAGCAAGTATAGCATTGAACTCTATATCAAAATTTAAGGTGAGGGTTTTACCAAGTTTATTGGAATACATTCGTATAAATAACAAACTACCATTGCATTTGACATTTGCTTTTGCTTGTTTAATTAGATTCTATAAAGGTTCCTGGAAAGGAAATAAATTACCTTTGAATGATAGTGAAGATATAATTAATACCTTTAATGAAATTTGGAAATTAAATGATTTCGGTAAAATAGCCAATAAAATATTGGAAAATAAAAATTTCTGGGAACAAAACCTTACTGTGATAGAACCTTTATCCAAGGCTATATCTTTAGCTTTGGAAGCAATTGAAAATCGTGGTATTGAAAAAGGTTTTAAACACTTTAAGAATAATATAATTCAATAAATATTTATGCAATATAAAATATTAAAAATTCACTTCGATGACAATGTAGCTGTGGCTCTACTTCCTTTAAAAGTAGGCGAACATATTGTTTTTGAAGGAAAAAATTTAGAAATATTATCAGATGTAAAGGCCAAGCATAAAGTTGCTTTACAAGATTTCAAAAAGGGAGCAAGTGTAAAAATGTACGGGGTTTTAATAGGTAAAGCTGTTTACGAAATTAAAAAAGGAACACTTCTTAGTACACAAAACTTAAAACATGAAAGTGAAAAAATAAAAGAGGCATCTAAAAATAATAATTGGAAGGCTCCAGATGTAAAAAAATGGAAAGAGAAGCAATTCTTAGGTTATCATAGAGAGGATGGGCAAGTTGGAACCGAGAATATTTGGTTATTTTTTCCTTTGGTATTTTGTGAGAATAGAAATATTACCTTGTTAAAAGAAGTTTTTGAAAAAGAATTACAACCCAAAGAAATTGATCAACATCAATTGTTATTAAGATCATTGGTTAATGATAAAAGTAAAGATATTGCAATTGAAGAAGTTAAAAATCCAAAAGCAACTCTTAATAACATCAAAGTTAAATTCATTACGCATCAAGGAGGTTGTGGCTCGATTCGTCAGGATGCGGAGTCTTTGGCCAAATTATTAGCTGGTTATGTAAACAATCCGAATGTTGCAGGTGCAACAGTACTAAGTTTGGGTTGTCAAAATTTACAAATTGATATGTTTAATACGGCCTTGTTAAAGATCAATCCTAGTTTAATGAAACCTGTTTTAATTTATGAACAACAAAAAATAGGTAAAGTAGATAAAATGTTGGGTATGATCATTAAAGATACCTTTAAACAAATTAAAAAAGCAAATAAAATTTCAAGAAAACCAGCTCCTTTATCCAAGTTAAAAATAGGCTTAGAATGTGGTGGTTCAGATGGTTTTTCGGGTATTTCTGCAAATCCTACTTTGGGTAAGGTTTCTGATATGATTGTGGCATTAGGTGGTACTGCTGTACTTTCTGAGTTTCCTGAACTTTGTGGCGTAGAACAAGAGTTAATAAACAGATGTACAAATGATAAGGCGGCGAAAAAATTTATTTCACTGATGCAATCTTATGAAAAATCTGTTGTAGATGCTGGATCGGGATTTGATATGAACCCATCACCAGGAAATATTAAAGATGGTTTGATTACCGATGCCATGAAATCCGCAGGAGCGGCAAAAAAAGGAGGTACTTCGCCTGTTGTAGACGTCTTGGATTATGGAGAATACTTATCAAAACCAGGATTGAATCTACTTTGTACTCCTGGTAATGATGTAGAAAGTACAACAGCAATGGTTGGATCAGGTGCAAACTTGGTTTTATTTACTACAGGTTTAGGAACTCCAACAGGTAATCCAATAGCACCAATAATAAAAGTTTCATCCAATACAGAATTGGCTGAATCTATGCCTGATATTATAGATATTGATACAGGTGAAATTATTAAAGGAAAAAAATCTATTGAAGAAATGGCGGATGAGATGCTCGACTTTATTATTGATGTGGCAAGTGGAAAAACTAAAACAAAAGCTACTTTATTGGGACAGGATGATTTTATTCCCTGGAGAAGAGGTGTATCTCTTTAATCCCGCTTTTTTTTCAGCGGGATCTTGGTTAACCTGCCTGCCGGCAGGCAGGTATCTCGACCCTTGGGTCGATTCCTATTATTGGGTCCAGTCCGTCAGCTGACGGA
>CAYPHN010000336.1:0-3739 GCA_964410265.1 uncultured Flavobacteriaceae bacterium
TGCTATGATTTCAAATTATCAAAAACGTTTGGAAGTTTTGCAAAATTTAGTTGATCAATTGGAAGATTTTAAAAATTACCAAGAATTAAACCCGAATGCCATCTAAAGAGTTGATTTATATAAAAATAAGTATCAACCTAAAAAATGAGATATCTACATATTATAATAATTAAAATTAAACAAAATGAAAACTATGAATAAATATCTACTATTATTGTTTCTAGTGCCATTAATTGGATTGGCCAATGAAAAACCTAAGAAAGGAAAATATGAAAAGAGTAAAACTATTAATAAAGAGTATAAGGTAAACGCCGATGCCTTGTTGAAAATTAACAATAAATATGGCAATCTTGATGTGGTTTCCTGGAATGAAAACCGTGTTGTTATTGAAGTTAAGATCACAGTAAGTGGTAATAATGAAGAAAAGGTGAAAGCGAGATTGGATAAGATTAATATTATATTCAATGCTAGCAGTAGTGAAGTTTCGGCTAAAACTACCATAGAAAAATCATCATCAGGTTGGTTTGGAAGTAATAATAATATGAATTATCAAATTAATTACACGGTAAAAATGCCTATAAGTAATGAAGCAAATTTAGTGAATGATTACGGTACTATTTCTTTAAATGAATTAAAAGGAAAAGCAAGAATAAATTGTGATTATGGTAAGATATTGATTGGAAGTTTGCATCATACAGAGAACAAGATAAATATGGATTACACTTCTAATTCTGTTATTGAATTCATAAATGGTGGAACTATAAGTGCTGATTATTCTGGATTAAGAATTGATAAGGCTAAAAACATAGCGCTTAATGCAGATTATACCAATACGGATATTGGACATATTGAAAACTTAAATTTTATTTGTGATTATGGAAAAATTGAAGTTGGAAATGCCAATGTTATTGTTGGAAACGGAGATTACCTCACTATGAGGTTTGGAACTATTTACAAAAAACTAAAGGTTACTGCAGATTATGGAGGTATCAAAGTGAATAAATTGATGAAAGGATTTGAAAGCGTCTATATTAATTCTGATTATACAGGTGTTAAAATTGGATTAGATAATAATGCAGCATTTAATTTTACAGCTAAAATGAGTTATGGGGGTTTTAGTTATGATGGTGATAATATTACCTATTTGAAAAAAGTGATAAAAAGTTCTTCAAAGTATTATGAAGGTTATGTAAATAAAGAGAATTCAGGTGCAACCATAGAAGTATCGTCGGATTATGGTAGTGTAAAATTGTATAATAATTAATAAATAATCATGAAAAATAATAAAATTAAAATCATTTTAACCAGCTTGATAGTGTTTGTGTTTGTAACAGTTGCTAATGCTCAAAAGTATGGAAAAGTAAAAGGTAGTGGTACTGTAATTAATAAAACTAGAAACGTTGGTGCTTTTGAGAAAGTAGGTGTTTCCGGTTCATTTGATGTGTTTTTGGTAAAAGGAAAAGAAGGGAAAATAGATATTAAAATTGAAGATAATTTATTGAGCTATTTAATAACAGAGGTAGACAATGGTAAATTAAAGATCAAATGGAAAAAAGGAGTGAATATACGATCGAATAAAACAACCCAATTAACGGTGTATTATAATAGTATTGATGCTGTTGGCCTGTCTGGTTCGGGAGATATAGTTGGAAAAGATTTAATTAAATCCAATGATTTTAATGTGGCCGTAGCCGGTTCGGGTGATATTGATTTGCACCTAGAAGCAAATAGTGTCAAAGCTGCAATTTCAGGATCTGGAGATATTGATTTAAAAGGTGCTACTAAAGTTTTTACGGGTGCTATAGCTGGATCGGGTGATATTTCGGCATACGACTTAAAGTCTGAAAAAGCAGTGCTTAGAATATCAGGATCGGGAGATATGACCATTAACGTTAGTACCGAATTGGAAGCCAGAATATCAGGATCAGGTGATATCAAATACAAAGGAAATCCAAGAATTGAAGATATTAAAGTTAGTGGATCCGGTAGTGTTGGTACCTATTAAATAACGTGAATAATGGTTAAAATGATATTTATACTTTATATTGACTATAAGTATATGCTATAATAAAAACGCACTCGTGTTTAGAAATAGCGTAATATAATTTTATGCAGAAGCGAACGATTTTGCTATATTTATTGAAAATCGTCCAATATTTTAAGACTCATCAATTAAAAACAAAATAAATTTTGTAAATTATTTAATATTAAGGCTCCATAGGAGCCTTCTTTTTGTAAATTACCCTATAAATCAGGGAAGTTCATAAGACTTAAAATTCAATTACGCCTTTTTCTCATCAATATTTCATCCTTCCCTTTGATAATATAATCTTTTAATACCCCCACAATTGTATAGCCTCTTTTTAAATAGAACTTTTGGGCTTTGGTATTGAAGGAAGAAACACATAAAAAAGCATTTTCACTGGTTTTAAATGCTTTCTGTTCAAAAAAATTCATCATGATCTCCCCAAAACCTTTACCCTGCCATTCTTTTTTAAGAGCAATACTTTTTAAATATCCAGAAAATGCACCTTGGGTTTGAATAATTATTACTCCTATCACCTCCTCTTTTATTAATACAACATAAACTTCATTAATTGCATCGTTTAAGTTATACATCAACTTTTCAAACGACATATGAAGAGTAGTCCAAGGCTCTGAATTACTCATGATTCCTGCACAGATTATTTTATCTTCCGGCGACCTTATTGGTTTTATATTCGGTTTAATATTTGTAATTTTCTTATAATTATTAATTCTTTAATTTAATTATCATCTGCCTAGGCTAAAGTAGGCAAATATTTTATCTTTGTCGCCAATGAAATTTTCATTTTGTTATAACAAAAGATTTCTTAAATGAATCCATTAATTGTACTTTTAGTACTAGTTGGGTATTTTACCATACTACTTCTTATCTCTCGTATTAGTTCACGAAATGCAACTGTAGATACCTATTTTACAGGAAATCGCCAATCACCCTGGTTTATTGTGGCTTTTGGAATGATTGGTGCTTCTCTCTCTGGAATTACATTTATTTCTGTTCCTGGTGAGGTGGGAAATAGTAACTTTTATTATTTTCAACTTGTACTGGGTTATTTAGTAGGTTATTTTGTTATTGCTACGGTTCTATTACCATTGTATTACAGACTAAATCTAATTTCCATATATACTTATTTAGAAGATAGATTTGGAAAAGTATCTCATAAAACAGGATCTTTGTTCTTTCTTATTTCACAATCTATTGGAGCTTCTTTAAGGTTATTTGTTGTTTCCGGTGTATTGCACTTTGCTTTATTTCGACATTATAATATCCCCTTTATTTTAACTGTTGTTATTACCATAGCATTAATTTGGACTTACACCAATAAAGCGGGAATTAAAACTATTGTCTGGACAGATACTTTTCAAACTTTTACCATGTTGTTATCCGTAGGAATAAGCATATATATTATAGCCACCGATCTCAACCTTTCCTTTGGTGAAATGACCAAAACTATTATTAATAGTAAATATTCTACAATTTTTAATTGGGATTGGAGCTTTGAGAAAAATTTTTATAAGCAATTTTTAACCGGTATTATTGTAGCAATTGCCATGAATGGATTAGATCAAAATGAAATGCAAAAAAGCCTTACTTGTAAAAGCTTAAAAGATGCTCAAAAAAATATATTCCTGTATACCATTATTTTGGTTTTTACCAATTTGATATTTTTATCATTAGGCGTTTTACTTTATCAAT